>JAUCGK010000530.1 GCA_030378085.1 Candidatus Parabeggiatoa sp. HSG14 | reverse complement strand
GGGTATTAATGAGAATTACCCTTGAAAATACATGCGGACAAATAACTTTATAACCTATTGATTTTACGGTTATATTATTACTTTAAATGCGGTTTTCGTATTAACCCGAAAAATGGGAATGCGCCCAATTCGACAATGAAGGCAAAATTTGATGAGGAACATGAAAAATAATTGTATAACATGCACATTCACGCCACTTTCTTGCCGGGTGATGTAAACGTTAGCGAGCGTAGGGTGGGTAGAGCGATAGCGAAACCTACCATTTCTCTGATTAATACGCATTCAAAAAAAATTTGACATATTGAAATAGATTTAATATTTATGTTGTACAAGTGAGGCTAGGGATGACGTCCCCGAAAAGCCGAAACGTCTAGCGGTCTGCCTCACTTCCTATTTATTAGACGTATATCTTATAGGCGAGGTATCTTATGAGTGAACGAAAGGCCGTTTATTATGGACAAGTCGAGTTAATACCCGGTATTGTTTGTGATGGATATATACTGAGTGATGGTTCTACCTGTTTGAGTGAACGTGGAGCTGCTGACTTGTTAGGAATGAAGCATGTCTCTTTGAGGAGCGTGGTAGCTACTTGGCCTCCAAAAACTCTTAAACCGTTTGTTGATAAGGCTATAAGCGTGGTAGCTACTTTGGCAACAGTAGAAGCTAAAAATAGCCCACACAAAGGTAGGGAAATTATCATTTATGATAGTAATATGATAGAAACTATAATTAGTGCTTATGTTGTAGCTGCTGGACATAATGCACTTCAAAAGAACCAATTACATGTTGGTAAAAGATGCTCAATTTTAGTTCCGGCTTTAATTAGAACCGCATTAGAATCTGCCATCAAACAAGCTTGCGGATTCTCCCCCAATATCCAGCAAATTGCCCAAAAGAACTATATAGATGTAGTTAAACTCATCAAAGAATTTGGTTTTACTTGCTCAGTTGATGATGATATTGCCATCAAAAAGGACATCACCCAATTCCTTAACGTGCCTCAAAGCACCCTCAATAGTTTTCTTAGAAAACACCAAACTGATATTAAGCCGATTAAACTGGATTCAGCAACGATTAGATCGATTGGTGGTAAAGCCTCACGAATGAATGGCTATCACCTTAATGATGTCACCAAAATTACCTTGGGCATGGATTCCGTGATTGGTATTGAACTCAAAAAGCAAGTGTTTGGGCAAATTGGTTCTTTTGCCAAACCAGAAACTTCAGCCGAAGTCCAATGGCAAAAAGTGTTGTCAGAAGTTTTTGAGGGTTTTGACTTGCATTTTAATTATCGGGTTGGTTCATACAAGGTTGATTTCTTTGTGGCCAAGTTAATGTTGGTTTTAGAATGCAACGGTTATTGCCATCGTTATTATGATGCTGACGAGGAAAAGAAACGGGAAAAACTGATTACTCAAAAATATAGTTTAGTTCGTTTTCATCACCAAGTGAGTTTAGAAACGTTGTTCAATGGCATTTTACAAGCCAAACCCGGTACAACAGTTAAGCTATATGATTTAAAACAGCTTGGACAAGAAATGCCTTTTAATATTAATCCATTAAACGCATAAATGGTATAACAAAGCCTTGCTCCCGACGCAAAAAGCCGCGCGGGAGAAGAGGTGTGTTAGATTAAAGAACTAGGATATTTTATGAATACTGAAATTGAATTAAAACTAATAAAAGAGATAGAAGAATTAAAGAGAAAAGTTAATAGACTTGAGGGTAAAGATGAAAATAAAATTCCCACTTATCAATATAGTAAAATTAGAGATATTGATTTAAAAAAGTTGTTTGATATTGAAAAGAATTTAGATGATAGTATTTTTGATGAATGGTTAAACAATAAAATTGAAATAGATAATTCGATAGAAATATTTCTTAAAAGTTTAATTAAGGATAATAAATCTTTGATTGACAGTTATAGTGAAGAAGATTTAAAAGTCAACTTTATAATTCCAATTTTGAATAAAGTTAGGTTTAAATCATTTGAGAAGAAAATTAGAGATTTTTATGAATTACAAATAAGCTATAAAACGAGTCAGTTTAAGTTAAGTGGTACAGTAGATTTTGTTGTTTCCGAAGGATTGGTAGAGAGCAAGAAACTTTATTTTTTTATTCAAGAGTTTAAAAGAAGTGAAGAATATGGAAATCCAAGGCCACAACTTTTAGCAGAACTAATAAGTGCAGTTGAATTAAATGATTGGAAATTTATAAAAGGTGCTTATATTATTGCTGGAATTTGGCATTTTGTTATTTTGGAAAGATTAGATATTGGTAAATATCAATATTATATATCACAATATTTTGATTCTACAAGGATAAGTGATTTAAAATTGATATACAAAAACCTGTTATTTGTTAAAAATGAAATAATAAGTATGGTAGAAGAGACTAACTAAGCCTTGCTCCCGACCTAGCGGCGGGAGAAGAGCGGTGTTAGTGAAATATTATTTTTAAGATAATTAATAATTTATGTATGAAGAATACTTTAAGAACTTTGAAAATGTTGAAAACTTAGGTGGTAAAGCATGGCAGCATGCAATGAATGTGGATGTAATAGAG
>JAUCGK010000383.1 GCA_030378085.1 Candidatus Parabeggiatoa sp. HSG14 | reverse complement strand
AGTTTAAGGTTTTATCTCGATCCAATCCTTTATTATAAGTAATCCTTGTAGTTCTACGGTTTAATAAAAAAATTAAGACTGGAAAAATGCCTCAGTGTAATCCCTTCTAAAATATAATCCTTGTAATTATTGTGTTATTTGAATTTTAAGAATTTTCCAAAAGGCAATTCTTTTCTTCTATCATGAGTCAAGTTAACTTTGAAAGTACTGGGATTCTCAATTTTTTCGATTGTACATTTTCTTAATTGTGCTTCCACAAACCCAGCTGGCAATACCACTAAAAACGCATTCATGTCTATAGTGGGGGAATCAATTTTCACTTCGCCATCTATGCCTAATCTTGAAGAGGCACTAATCAAACTATCAGGAGAAGTAATGAATTTCTCAGATTTAAGATGAATATCTCCACCGTGTCCTTCATCTGCTTGTGCAACTATATAAGCTTGGTTCAATACAGTAAATCGAGGATTGACAATGTTGATATTTCCACCATCACCAATACCACCATGTACACTAGTAGTAATACTACCTTTTTCTAATAGCAATAAATTAGGTGTATTCATGTTGATAAAACCACCACCAGAATTTTGAGCTGAAGTACTGATAAAACCACCGTTTGTTAGATTAACTGTATTAGCATTAACAACAATATTGCCTGCTATACCAGCGTTATTGGCACTACTTTCTGAGTTACTATAAATACCACTAGTTGACATATAATTTTGTTTAGCTTCTGGAAACTCCGTTTTAAAATTTATTTGAGATGCTAATGGCTCTTTTAACGTGAAATGCGTTGAGTCACCTGAAACAGAGAGATTATCCTCCACTTTAATATTGATATTACCACCCGATACATGACTATCAGTCGTACTAGAAATCACAGCACCATCAATAAGATTTAATGCTTTGGCTTCTATTTTTATATTGCCAGCAGATTTGGCATTAATACCCAAAGAACGCACATAAATACCACTACCAAGACCCTCGTGGCTTTCACCATGAAGATTGATTCCATCAAGAGTAATTGTTCCATCCACAAGTAAAGTAATATCCCCTCCTTTACCACTTTTTTTACCCTCTCTAGAAATAGAACTGCTACTAATTATAGCACCTTTCTCAAGCACTAATTCTTTGGCTTTTAATACAATACTACCAGCATCATTATCAAAAGCTTTGCTATTAAACGCTGCAATATCTTTAACCATAGCACCGGGATTAGAATCAGAAAAGATACCACCTACAAAACCATTTTCATTTACACCTGACAAAGTTACTTTGCCGCTAGCAACAATATCAATTTGTCCACCTTTTCCGATACCATAAGTACTTGTTGTTATATTAGAACCTTCTGTCATCAAAATATCTTTTGCTTCTATAGTAATTGTGCCTGCATTGCCACCAGTACTAGAACTAAAAACCGAAACCAATATAGAACTATCGTTTTCGATACTAAAAAGCTTACTAGCACGAATAATCACATCTCCAGCATTTCCACTTCCAACTGTACTACTATATATACCGCTCATTTCTGCAAAAGAAACTTTTGGAGCTTCAATTACAATCGTTCCAGCATCACCAGCCCCTTCATTTTTATCATAAGTACTGACTTTTATATAACCTTTCTTATAAAAAGTAGCAAAATCATTAGCTTGGATTTTAATTAATATATCTGTACCTTTTCCTTTTGTACGTGCTGCAACTTCACTACGATTGGATACTGATAAATTATCAACGTGAATATCTATCAAAGCACCATTTATATCTCCTTTAGTCTCAGCATCAAGATTACTCCATAGATCCATAGTCATTTGTCCACCACGAATAAAAATTTTGCCACCGCCTTCACCGTTAACCTCAATAATTGAATAGTCATTAAGAGATATATCGGCAAATTTAGCAAATGATGACACATCCACAAAATCCTTATCTAACTTCACTTCACCTTTTGAAGCAACGCTAGAAAGATTTATTCGTCCAGAAGGAGCCAAAAGAGTTGAAGTGCGAATGATATAACCATTTTCTTTTTTATAAAAAGTACCATTTCCAATTTCTATATTTCCACCGATTAACGACAAAGTTTTACCTTCTGGTACGCTTAATCCAACAGTATTTTCTGCAAACTCCTTAGTAACTTGACCATGTCTTTGAATTGAAATGGGTGCAGGTGCATCTAAAAAACCAAAAGCTTCCACTGGTTCAACAGTTAATAAACTGTCACTTGGATTACGGACATCAAATCTTCCATCATTCCCCAATCGTAAATAGTCCGCAGTGCTGGCATGAAAAGAACCTTGTACATCCAATTGAGCATTTGGTCCAAACATGATTCCATACGGATTCATAAAATACATATCAGCATTGGGAATTGTCGAACGGATTAGCCCGTCAATATTGGATGGATTTCCTCCCGTTACACGACTGAGGATATTCTGCACATTGTTCGGCCCAGAAAACGTGGCACTTTCCAAGCTATTCAAGTTAAAATCTTGAAAACTATGGAAAAGATTGCCATCCAGTTGACTACCCAAATCAGCTCCAATGAGATAATCGGGACCGGGTAAATTGGCATGGGAGCCAAGGGAACCATCGGTAGT
>JAUCGK010000062.1 GCA_030378085.1 Candidatus Parabeggiatoa sp. HSG14 | reverse complement strand
AATCCCTGTAGTTAAAGGTTTTTAATCCTTTCTAAAATATAATCCCTGTAGTTCTTGTCATTGAGTACAACGAATTACGTGGATAAACGAATAAAAAAACATCAACATTTTATAAATTTTTATGTTAGGCTATATGATTGGGAAAACAAATTGAAATCAATATTCGTTTATCCACGTAATTCGTTGTACTTATTATTAACCAAAGGAGTATTATGAAAACACACAACATAAACAAAATTGCTAGACTGTGGCTATTGCTTGCCACACTGATAACCCCCATCACCGGAATCGCTGAGCAACCTGATATTACGGTTGATGCAGTCATTCCTCAAGGTCGGTTTGTTATGTTTTATCTTAGAAACTTTGAAGACAGAGCTTTTTTCTGTTCTTATATTCGGGTTCAGGCAACAGTAAAGGACAGTGAAGGTAATGTTGCAGCGCGGCGTAGCATTATTGCGAGAGACGTGTCATTGCCTGCGGGTTCTTTAAAAAAACAGGTGGAGGCTGGCAAAGATGTTATTAAAGAACTTGAAAATGAGTTTGATGAACCGCGTATCGTTGATATCAGTGATCCTAAATACCGTTGTGAACCTAAAACTACCTCTGTTACTATTGACCAAAAAGTTTTCCGTGACCATTTAAAAAATGGGAGCTTAGGCCCTGAAATGGTATGGATTTCAGCAGGGCGGTTTCGGATGGGGGATATTCAAGGCGGTGGTGATGAACGTGAACAACCGGTGCATTGGGTATCAGTCGATAAATTTGCAATGGGACGCTATGAAGTAACTGTTGGAGAGTTTAGGCGGTTTGTGAAAGCAACTGGTTATAAAACAGAAGCTGAAAAAGGAAGAGGATGCTTTATGTATGATGGCAATGCTTGGAATTATCAAAAAGATGTTAATTGGCGTAATTTTTATTTTTCACAAAAAGAGAATCAACCAGTGATCTGTGTCAGTTGGAATGATGCAGTTGCTTATATAGAATGGTTAAGTCAACAAACAGGACAACAATATCGTTTACCAACTGAAGCGGAATGGGAGTATGCTGCCCGTGCGGGGACAGAAACAAAGTATTGGTGGGGCAATGATACTGGTAGAAATAGAGCTAATTGCGCTGACTGTGGTAGTCAGTGGGATAATAAACAAACTGCGCCTGTTGGTTCTTTTCAACCTAATCCGTTTGGTTTATATGATACAGTGGGAAACGTGTGGGAGTGGGTGGCAGATAGTGTGCATCCAAACTATATAAATGCTCCAAATGATGCTAGAATCTGGATGGAGGGTGCTGATAACAATTTTCGATGGTTTCGTGGCGGCTCGTGGAACGACGACTCTAACAATATCCGTGTCGCTTTTCGTGCAGGGGACCACCCAGGTTACAATTCCATATTCAATGGTTTTCGTGTTGTTCGAGGTTCTGTAACTGCCGACAAAAAAGCTCAACCTAAAACCGTCTATGTCACTACCGACAAAAAAATTTTCCGTGACCGTTTAAACAACGAGAACTTAGGCCCTGAAATGCTCTGGATTTCAGCGGGGCGGTTTCGGATGGGGGATATTCAAGGCGGTGGTCGTGATGACGAACAACCTGTGCATTGGGTGTTAGTCGATAAATTTGCGATGGGACGCTATGAGGTCACTTTTGCTGAATATGATAAATTTGCTGAAGCAACTGGTAGAAAAAAACCAGATGATAAAGGTTGGGGACGTGGAAATCGTCCAGTGATTAATGTGTCTTGGTATGATGCTACTGCTTATACAGAATGGTTAAGTCAGCAAACAGGACAGCAATATCGTTTACCCACCGAAGTAGAATGGGAGTATGCCGCTCGTGCGGGTACAGAAACAAAGTATTGGTGGGGAAATACAGCTTCTCACGAATACGCTAATTATGGTAAAGACAAATGTTGTGGCGTTTTAGCGAAGGGTAAAGACCGTTGGGAATATACATCACCTGTTGGTTCTTTTGAAGCTAATCCTTTTGGCTTATATGACACAGCAGGAAACGTGTGGGAGTGGACTTGTTCTGAATATGAAAACAAGTATAAGGGTAAAGAGAAGCGATGTTTAGGCAAAAAACATGCCATTCATAGCTTCATTTTATCTTTCCGTGGCGGCGCGTGGGGCTACGTCGCGAAGGGGATGCGCTCGGCTTACCGCAACAGATTCAAGCCTGTGTACTTCAGCGACAGCGTGGGCTTTCGTGTGGCCAGGCTATAACCCTTTATTATTTATACATTTTACCCTTTGTTTTATTTATTTTGTTTTATTTTTTATTGTCCGCCACCAGGCGGACCACGATTTTTTTTTGCTTTTTTCAGATTTTTTATCACACAATGGAGAAGTTAAATATGAAAATACCCAAAACGTTATTGGCTGGTATCTTAGCAGCCACTTATGGTCAAATGGCTTTAGCCGTTCCTTTTATTGATGGCAAAACCGGCTTAAAGGCATTAACCACTGGCAAGGGCTTTGAAACAACGCTATATTCAGGCAGTGCCGCCGATGGTGATGAGCATGTCATTTATGTGCCGTGGTCTCGACTCGAAGTGATTAAGGATGAAAATGGCATCCCCAAATTCAACTTTGCCTATTCTCGTAAAGGTGCTTTGATGACTGTCACGCTCAGAGCAACAATTGGCACCAAAGAGGAACTTGGCCCCATCATCCAACAGAAAAAATTGGCAATGATTGAAGAGGGTATTCCGGCTAAAAAAATCCAGATTGCCAAATTGCCGGTACATAAAGGGGTTTATCGTTCTACTTTGCGATTAGAAGGGCTGGGCGAGTTTATCGTTGCAACAACCGAAGTTCAAAACAGCATCCCTTCAAATGAAGTGGCTTTATCTATACTCATGGGCAGAGCAGCGGCTGATTTAGTCGTATTGGGATTAAACAGTCCAAGTACCGCACTAGGGTTTAACTACACCTACGATTTCCCAGGCCGCACCACCCCTTATCGTGCCAAAGTCGAAATTGACTGGAAAAGTGTGTATAGCTATGTCCGTGAACAATTTGGTTTCTCCCACGTTGCCGGTTCTTATCAAGTGGATGAAATCACCAGAAACTTGACCGAGAACAAAAGCATCACCATCACCGTCAAGCAAGGTGACAAGAGCGAAGTATGGGACAAAATCATCAGCGATATTTCCAAAATTGTCATCGCCAGGACTTTCAAGGCGCACCATCCCAAACCCGATACGCAAAAACTTAAACTGCCCAAAGCACAGAATAAATGGGTAGCCAATTTTATCATGGGTAAAGGAAAAGGGGTTTCGGGAAGTGGTTGGAATGTTGGCATCAGTGCAGGCTATTCGCTGGTTGATATGAACTCAACTGAACAAGTGACAGAAACCATCAACATTACCGCGCACCCCTATCGAGTGTTCACAGCCACCGCAGGCATCCAAATCAAAGGGTATTGTGACCAATATCCCAACATGTTCCACTACCAAGGTCAATATGATGAAACGGTAGGCCGTTACCACATTGAAGAAGGCTGTCCAACACACATTTTTGGAGAAAAACCGGCAGTCAGTGCCCAGAAAACACCAAGCAATAATAATGCTGCCATTGGTCAAGGGGCCACCCCACCACCGAAAGGCCAGAAATCCAAACTTGACCAAGATGTCGATAACTTTTTCAATTAGGTCAAGTTTCTGGTATAGATAGAAGGACGCTGGAGCGTCCTGATCTGAGTTCCAACGCTGGAGCGTTGGAACTAGAAAATGTATAAAACCTAAAGGAGATAAATGATGCCAACCCCATTCCCCGGTATGGACCCTTATTTAGAAAGGTCTGGACTATGGCATCAAATTCAGGTTGCGCTGGCTGTTGAAATACAACACTTTTTAACGCCATTGCTTCGTCCTCGTTACCATGTCTCCATTGAAGAACGCACTTACCTTACTGTCTTGCCACCAACGGGAGAACCTGAAAAAGTCGTGGAGCGTTACTTGGAAGTCCATGATGTCGTCAATCGCGAAGTCGTTACGGTGATAGAAATTTTGTCTCCCACTAATAAAACCGTGCGTAAAAATCGCATTCAATATGAACATAAACGGCTTGAAGTCCTAAGTAGTCTAACCCATTTAATTGAAATTGATCTCATCAGAAAAGGTAAGCCTTTTTCAATGAAAATCAAAGGGAAAAACGATTATCGAATTATCATCAGTCGTAGCCCGCACCGCCCTTCGGCGGATATTTATCTCTTTGGGGTACGCGACAAAATTCCTGATTTTCCCATTCCACTCCGAGACGGTGAACCTGAACCAGTTTTACCCTTAAATAAAATTGTCCATGATCTCTATGACTTAGGAGGTTATGATTTAGTGATTGATTACCAACAACCCCCAGTACCCGCTTTATCAAAGGAAGATGCTCAATGGGCAACACAATTATTAAACTCAAACAACTGAAGGATGTTATCGTTCTCAAGTAAAACTTGGGAACGATAAAAGCAAAATCGTCCAAAGCTGAAGCTTTGGACTCCAGCAGACATCAAATTAAGGAGGTGTTGAAACAAATATGAAACGTTTATTTTACAAACTCATTTTTTGCTTATGGCTGTTGATGGGTATTGCGGTTAGTTTACCCGTCACTTTTGCCGACGACTGGATTGAAGAACAAAATAAACAGCAAGATAAACAGGATGAAAACGCTGAAAAAATACCACAAACTCCCTTTGATTATGAACGGGGTGAACGTTTGCAATATAACAAATGTTTAGCGAATTTTAATCGTGGCAAAAAGTGTCACGCGCTACTGGATCGGCTTTGTAATCGGATTAACAACCAAAATCTCGAATGTCGATTATTGCGGGTTGAACAATGCCATGAGAAAAACCGAAAACATCAGACGAAAGCTGAAAAAACCTGTGAACATGGGGCGCACCAAGGGCCTTGTTATGGCATCGTTAAAAAATGTCGCTCTCAAGAATATTACGCCTGTAAAGAAACCAATTACCAAGAACGCTATTGTGCTTACTATAAATGGCAATATTGTCGGCAAAAAGTTGGCATGGTAGACGGGCAATTCAAATCCAAAGACTGTCGCGCTTTTCACAACAAAGAGATGATTAAGTTTTATGAGCGCAAAATCAGTAAAGCCCTCAGATGGGAGCCTCGTGGTGAAAACAATATTGAACAATCGTTGGCATCAATGAAACAACAGCGAAATCAAATGGTTCAGCAAATTGAAGCCATTGAAAAACAAGAAGAAAGTTTACAAGGCTTAATTAAAGAAATCGCTGCCAGCTTTATCCCAGAAATAGAAAAACAACAAAAATCCCTTAAAAAACGAAAAAAGCAGCTTCGCAAACAGATTCGTGAAATCAGCATAAAGATTCGTGAATACTCGTATATGGGTGGGTTGTGTGAAGAATTGGGGCCTTATTAAAAATGTAGGGTGGGTAGAACGAAGTGAAACCCACCATTTTCAAGGAGTTGGTGGGTTGAACGTCACAAGCTCCGTTACTTCGTTGCGCTATCGCTCTACCCACCCTACTTATACTACTTATACTACTTATACTCAATTTATGAAAGAACGAACCATGAAACTAAAATCAATACAGTTTGTGGAATACGAGGGTGAACCGGAACAATGGCGTTTAGAAGACTGCACTTTGAATGATATGAATCTTATTGTGGGTAAAAATGCCACTGGAAAAACCAGAACGCTTAATGCCATTGCGACATTAACGATGTTATTAGCGGGTGAGTTGAAAATAATGGACAATGCCGGCAATTTTACCGTTATTTTCGATCATAATGGTGTGGATATACGCTATCAAATGCGCTTTGCGGATTATGAAGTGATAAAGGAAGAACTCTGGCAAGGTGATAAACTGCTGTTACAACGGGAAAAAGAGGACACTGGTAAAATATTAACTGAGCAATTAGACAAACCAGGTGATTATCTCGCTTTTCAACCCCCGCCGAATGAACTTGCTGTTGTGAGTCGGCGCGATGCGATTCAACACCCCTTTCTTGAACATTTATATCAGTGGGGAAAATCAGCAAACTATTTTCAATTTGGAACGCCAATGGATCAAAATCATCTTGCGGCTTTTGATTTGGCAAAGCTTAGTTTGAAAGATTCCAATCAAATGGTCGCCATATTTAAAAAAGGGCAACAGAACGATAGAAATTATGTACCACGCCTCATAGAAGATATGCGCTTTTGTGGCTATGAATTGGAAGATATTTCCCTTCAAATGCTAGTCAACCTGGAAGAAAATCGCACGATTGTCAATGGCATTCAAATAAAAGAAAAGGATTTAAAGACTGTCACACCACATCTTAAAATGTCATCAGGCTTATTTCGCACTCTGTCGCTTTTAATTCAATTGAACTACGCAATACAGGGTAATTTGTCAAGTTGTCTTTTAATAGATGATATAGGGGAAGGACTAGACTATACACGTTCTACCGCTTTAATTAAGCGATTGATGAATAAAGTGGAAGGGACTCAAATGCAATTGATCATATCAACTAATGATCAATTTGTGATGGATACGATACCGTTAAAATATTGGTCTGTGATTAAACGTTCCGCTGGCAAAGCCAAGATGTATAACTATCTTAACTCTAAAAAGTTGTTTGATAGTTTTCAATTTACTGGATTAGGCAACTTTGATTTTTTTTCCTCGAATTACTACTTAAAAGAAGGATAAGATGAAAAAAGTGGCCATTTTTGTAGAAGGGCAAGGGGAGCAAGTATTTGTAAGGCATTTACTTTACTATCTTCTTGATCCAAGTAAATTAAGTTTTGAATGTCTTCGTTTACGTTCAGAAAATTTAGAAGAAGTGCCTTATGCTTATGAAAACAAACAAGCTGACATCTATTTTTTGATTATCAATACCCAGGGAGACAGTAGCGTATTACCCGCAATTAAAAAGCGAGAACAAGGTTTATTTAGGCAAGGATTTCATAAAATTATTGGTTTACGCGACATGTATTCACAAGCCTACCGTGAAATATCACCTCATCTTATTGACTACAACATCATGCAACAATTTATTGAAGGTACTAAACACAGTATTGCGACAATGAGCCAGCCAAATAAAATCCATTTTCATTTTGCCATTATGGAATTAGAAGCATGGTGGCTTTGCATGTATACCCTATTTGCTAAAATTGATAAGCAATTAACGGTGGCATTTATTGCCCAGGAATTAGGTGATGACTTATCTGCTATTGATGCAGAAAAGGTATTTTTTCACCCTGCTTCCAATGTGGCTAAAATCCTGAACTTAGTTGGATTCAAGTATGATAAACGCTTTTCTGATGTTGAACGCATTATTTCAGCCATGACGTTTGACGATATTGTTGATGTGATTGAGAGTGATGATAAACGGTGCGAAAGTTTTAAAAATCTTTGCGATGATTTAATGGCTTATTAATATCGTTAGACTCAGAATTTGATGATAAGTAGGTAAGCATAAAAAAATCCGTTTATTTCGTCAATCCGTTGTACTATAACTTAATTACTGGAGATTACAACATGTTACGTTATTTTATAATCACCATTTCCTTCCTTTTTTTAGGCAATTCAGCCTTTAGTGATATTCCCGATAGCGATACCCCCGAATATGGGGGATACTGGCAATGTATGACTGAACCTCTGCCAGATTTACTTTATCAGCCCAATGTGAGGCGTTTGACGATTGGCGCGTTAGATTGTTTTGACGTTGATAAAATTGAAACCGTTAAAGGTATCGTTGCCAGTGAACAAAATCAGCAAAATGCGGTTTGTCGTGTTTATGCAGATTTGACCACCGCTTGTAGGGATTACTTAGCCCAATGCGAAAATGATTATGTCGGTTGCAAAGCCGCTTTAGAAAACGTGGCTAATTGTATGCCTTATCTAATCGAAGCCAGTCTCTTGTTCAATAAAGTGGAGATAAATACTTCAGCGCGTTTAGCCAGTGGCTTATTAGCATTTAGGCA
This sequence comes from Candidatus Parabeggiatoa sp. HSG14, assembly GCA_030378085.1. GTDB lineage: Bacteria > Pseudomonadota > Gammaproteobacteria > Beggiatoales > Beggiatoaceae > Parabeggiatoa. The sequence continues at coordinate 13,259 of JAUCGK010000062.1, read as the reverse complement.
AAAGGCGCGATTTTGCGATGAGGAAATAGAATATCTTGAAAAAAAGCCAGCCCTTTGGTGGGATATGGCGTGTAATGATTACAATATTGGCCCTATTTCCTTTTATGAACTGAATGAAAGTTATTATGAAGTCGAAGAAGCTGGGCAAAGGGCAGAATTATTGCGCCGTTATGCAATGGCTGAACCTGTTTCGGAAAGTTGGAAACGCTTAATCGTAACGATGATGGGATTAGAATCACTGGATTCTGATGATGCCAGTGAACGAGCGGCAGCAGCTAAAGTGCTTGGTCCGCATGGAGATTTTTCGACACCGATTATGTATAAATTGCTAACTGCCCTAGATGATTCCGAGCCAGCAGTACGCGCTAATGCTGCCTTGAGTTTAAGGGTACAAGGTAATCGTAAATCGTTGGTAGTGATTTCATTGCTGTCCAAACTATTAGATACCGCTGAACTGCCCGAAGTCCGTGGCAATGTGGCATTGGCTTTGAGAGAGCAAGCCACAAGTTACCCTTGTAAACCCAACGAAGAGAAACGTTATCATTTAGAAGGCAGTGAAAATCCCAATGACTTAATCAGTGGTGTACCGATTTGTGTGCCTTATGACCAAAAAGCACACGAAAAAGCAGAACAAGAAGAAGACTGGTGGGGAGAAAGTCAAAATGGTGCAGATGATAATGGTTGTGGTTCCTCAAAACGCCCTTTCGCTAATCTGTTTGACCGTCATACCTCAATCGCGCAACTAAAGGATTTTAATATTGTTGATAATCTGTGCTATGTCGGCATCAAAATGCGCCAATCGAAAATCACACCGATTATTAAAGATGCTTTATTGATGGCATTACAAGCGGAAGATGATCCAGTGGCTCGCGCCAAAATGGTGGCTGCCATGCGAACTATTGGCAAACCCGTTAAAGGCGATGACACAATTTTACAACTGCTACGCTTGCAATACTTAAATGATGACGATTACCGGGTAAGAAGGGCTGCTGTGTTTGCATTGGCACAGGCTGCTAAAGATGAAGATTGGTTATTAACCGAAGTGATTCCCAAAGCACTAGAAGATGAGTCTGCTTCGGTGAGAAAAGCCGCTATTGCTGCTGCTAGTGAATTGATTGAGTTAAGCATGTCAAAAAAGGACACGGTTTATCAGGCTTATGTCAATGGGATGACTTTTCATAATTCACGGGCAACCGATTGCCAATCTTCTGATAAAACGAATCCTAAAAGCTCAACGCCAGAAGGTCCAATTGAATCACAATTTTTTACCGAGGGTTATAAAGCCGCTTTTCTATTTTATCAAGATAACTGTGTCGATGCGAGTGAAGGAAGACCCATATTAGCTTTTTCAAACCCTGCAATGGGCGCACAAGGCATCTCAAAGCGTACTGATATTAAACTGCATTTTTCGACACCAGTGGCTAAAGAAATGATTATTGATAAAATTCAATTATTTGGCCCTCGTCAAACCCGTATTGCCTATACCATTAAGGAATACAAATTCAATGCAAAAAAACGCTTTACCTCAATCGTTTTGCAGATTGCTGATCCACTGGCACCGGATCAATATTATCAGTTGAAATTCATGGAAGGTTTCAAATCTCAGGATGCCCCAACAGAAGCGGGAGGATATTGGCAAGCAAGAAGTCTCTTATTTAAAACGGTGAGTTCAAAGGTTTCTAAAACCATTGCTGAAATGATGACGGAAGATACCGATGTCGATGTCCAATACACCGCAGCAGAAGCTTTTATCGCCAGAAATGAAGAAGCCGTGTTTAACTTTATGAGAAGTAAGCTGTTGCAAAATCCACCGCGTAACAAAGTACGGGCAACCAGCTATTTAGGCTCCCCACATTTCAATTATGGACACATCCAGAATCTTGAATTGGAAGAAAAATTAAGTTTTCTGATTGACTTTTTAGGAAAAATCAAAGAACACATCATGGAACAAGAACGGATGTTCAAACAAACCGAACCGTCAGTATTGACAAAGACTAACCCACCCAAAAAGGATTATTTGATAACCCCCGCGCTAGGGCAATACTACAACTTCATCAATGTGCTTTTAAGCAAACATTGGGTAACACAAGAAATGAAAAAGAAAATTGATGAAGCCCTCAACCTTCAACAATGGATCTTGACAAAACTCAAAAAAGATTTTCCATTGCGTTCCTACAGTTATTATGAAAGGATTTATTACAGTGGCATTCGCAAAACCCTAAAGAAAATCATGAACCAACATTTTATGTCCTTGTCAAAAAAAGGGCCAAAAAATGTAGATTACCTCATTTACCAAAACATCCTAATGTCAGAAAAGGAGGAATAATCTTATCGGAGTCCAAAATTTATTTTGGGCGTGTTGGAGTCCAAAGCTTCAGCTTTGGATCGCTATCATTTAAGGATAACTCACAATGCACATTAGCCAACAACAAGAACAATTTAGCCGCGCTTATGTCCATACAATAGCCTCTGTTGCTGGTTTTACCATATACATACCACAAGTTGATGATGATAGTGTTGATTTAGGTATTGCACAAACAGGTGGCAGGGGAACCATATCTTCACCTCGTTTAGAAATACAGTTGAAATGCACCTATTATCATAAATTAGAAACCAGTTTACCTAACTTCAGTTATCCGTTAAAGCGTAAAAATTATGACGATTTACGAACTCCCAACGTGATGATTCCAAGAATATTAGTTGTCATACGTGTACCAGAAGACATTGCTTATTGGTTACATCATGATTCTGAACAAAGACAAACTTTACGTTATGGTGGGTATTGGCTTTCACTACAAGGAATGCCACAAAAAAATCAGAAGAGTATAATGGTCCATTTACCCCGTCATCAACAATTTACGATTGATTCATTGCAAAATATCATGCAGCGTCTAAGTCAAGGAGGCTTACCATGAAAACAAATCTATATGATAAAACGACTTTAAAAGGCCTACGTTTGTCAGATTGGACAACTTATCTCCGTACTCATGGTTGGCAGGAAGCTCAAAGAAATGATAAAGCGACTTTCTGGAGACAATATCAAGACAATGAAGCTTATGAAGTATTGATGCCATTACGGTACGATTTAGCAGATTTTTCTCCCCGTATCAGGGAGGCACTTGATACATTGTCTATTTTTGAGCAACGTTCTTCTGTAGCAGTGTTGAGCGATTTAAAAACAGTAACATCAGCTGATGTCATCCGAGTGTGTGTACAAGATAACAGCAATACCAGCACTATACCATTAGATGATGGTGTATTGCTCATACAACGTGCCAGAGATATGCTGACTTCAGCCGCTTGCGCTACGGTTAATACTCGCGCTTACTTTGCCTCACGTAAACCCAGCGAAGTCACAAACTATTTACAACAAGTATCTTTAGGACAAACTGAACCGGAGGGTTATGTCGTCAAATTAATTTCTCCTGTCAATCCCCAACTTCACTATCAATCTAACAATCAACTTAATTTGTTAGCTGTAGAACCCCCTTATCAACGGCGCGTAGTACAAACCCTCATGCAGAGCCTATCCGCCCTGCAAAAAGCTGCTGAAATAGCAAGCCATTCTAGTGATTTTACCCCTTTCCAGAATGCAGTTCGTCAAGGGGTGAATGCTAATTTATGTGAAGCGGTTATTGGTATGAGTGGCTACCACAAGACTCGTAATTTAGAGATTAATGTTTTATGGTCTTATGCGCGAACTGCTGAAAAAGCAATACCAGATCGTGTCTCTTTATCTTTTGAAACAATGGATATCATTGAAGAGGCGGGACGTTTATTTCGAGCAACCAGTCCCCAAGAAGATCAGCAAATTGAAGGATTAGTCATTTCCTTACATCGTGAGAAAGAAAAAACCACAGGGCTTGTGACCATTATGGCTTTTGTGGATGGCAGACATCGTAAAGTGCGAGCAGAGCTTGACAACAAAGATTACGATAAAGCCATTCAAGCACATAAAGAACATATTCCCATTTCTTGTGAAGGCGAGTTAATTAAAGAAGCACGTTCCCTCATCCTAAACCATCCCAGAAATTTCTGTTTAGAACCTGATGAATAAACTTTTTTATAGGGAGTCCAAAATTTATTTTGGAAGTCTTGGAGTCCAAAATTTATTTTGGAAGTCTCGGAGTCCAAAATTTATTTTGGGTACGATAAATCAATTTCATTTTGAAAATTCTAAAATCCTGAAAATTCTGATTCAGACAATAATGGAGATTAACATGAAACCCTTTCTTACCCAATTTATTTTGGTTATCCTGCTCTACGGAATCAGCCCCCATAGTTTCGGCTATCCCGTGATGCACTTAAACAACAATGATGAGGTACAATTTGATACGCCAACCGACAATGCCACTAGAATTTTGAAAGATTCGACGGATAACAATGTTTATTACATCCCCCCGAAAAGAGTTATTCTGGCAGAAGAGCCACTGACTCAGCGAAAACTGTTCAGATTGACTTATTCTTCAGTACGCAAGGATGCAGAATTGTTTGCTGTGTTCAAATTGGGCTTTGATATAAAAAAAGTCACGGCAGAATGGAAACGCATTGTCGCATCAAACCCAAACGCTTCACTTAAAACATTGCCGATATACGGGGGCGTTTTTGGTTTGGAATTTGACACTGGTGAGTTTAAGATTGTACTCGGTAAAGCAGATGTAGTAGAAACCGATATTGCAGCGGGCGTAATTCCAGTCCATATCAAAATTCACAAAACGGGTTTAAAGTTTTTACGGGCGTTTAGCAAAATACCCGGTACAAAGTTGCTGACTTTGAATTTTGACTATAAAACCAAGTATTTACTTCCTGGGCAAGATTTCCTGTTTAATGTTAATCCGCATAAACTGTTAACCCATTTTTTAGCAGATAAACACATCAAAGCGGCGTGGGAAAAATCCGAGTTGTTGGCTAAAGGCGAAATCAAAAAATATTTGTTCCGCGTTTTTGCGCCCCCACAACAACTTTGGTTTGTCACTAACAATATGGATCAAGAAAACATTGATCTGAATTTGTCTTCTTATTTGTTTTATCATGCTTTTTTGGATTATTTGCAAGGCATCGCTGGCAACGATTTTGAAATGATAAGCCAAAAAAAGATACGAAATCTTTCTTTAACTCAGATAGTTGATGAAACGATCACTTTAAAAGGCATTGCTCCCAACGAACCCATAGAAGTCTCTGAATCAGCTGCAATGGTACTCAGTGGTGTTTGTGAACATTATGCCGATGCCGTCTTTATTGAAGAAACGGGGGAATCCAATTGTTTAGAATTTCCGCTTAAAAAAATGGAGGACAACATTCAAAAACGCATCGAAGAGGAAGAAGCTTGGGTACCTATTTTTTAAAATTTCTTGTTCCAACGCTCCAGCGTTGGAACCCATACCGTGACGCTCCAGCGTCACTCCTTTAAATCTGAGGATATTCACTATGACATTGAAAAAAAGCACCTTATTAGGTGCGATGCTACTATTAAGCACAGAGCTATTGGCTGTGCCGATACTCCAAAATCAGGGAGATAGGACAATGCTATCCAACCCCGATGCGGATGAAACCCCAATATTAATTGACGATGCCATGACAGATAAACGGGCAACGCTCTATTATCCTTGGAATGCCATCAAAATCTTGGCTGACAAGGGTAACAGAATACCCAAATTATCATTTACGGCAAGTTCAAAGGGTGTCTTGTTCACGATGACGGTTTCTTTGGATGTTCATTGGCAACAACTTAAAGAGGCAGTGGATAACTTTAAAGCAGCCTATCCTGATATCCAACGCATCCAATTAAAACCGCTCCATCCTAAAATCGGCGGATACATTTTCGCGCTCCGCTTGCCAAATGGAGAAAGACAGTATTTTCCCAAGAACAAAGTTGAAAATGTCATGCCCACCAACCAAGTCGTTATTAATTTTGGTTTAGTGGGAGATAACGCCAGTGATTTTATAGAAACCTTGATGAATGGCGCAGTTATGGAAATCCATTATCAATACCAATTCACAGCCTTAAGTGAATCTCAGAAAATACCCGTTCAAGTCCACAGCAAGCTTGAACTCAATGGCTATTGTAATACATTCCCAACACTGTTTAATCACCAATTAACGAGGGGGCAATTTGAACAAGGCTGTTTACCTAATATGGAAATCACTGATATTCCAGAGACATTAAACCGTGAGCAAATTTGTGAAATGCTGCCAGAAATGTGTCAACCGATTGCCACTATGACAAAGCCGAAAAAATCGGTAGCTGATGAATTGGCTGAATATTGTCAGATATTTCCTGACGATGTACAATGTGGAAAACCTCAAAAAGCAAATTTTGAGACGATGAAAGAAATTTGTAAAACAGAGCCTAATACGCCAAAATGTGCAATGCTAAAAAAAATAGAGCAAGCATTTGTTCCCTGCTTTTTTGATGACGATTGCCACACTTTTGACATAAGTATTGCAGAATATTAAAACCTTATTCTGGTTCCCAACGTCCACGTCTCATCGTTATACATAAGTCAAAAATCGTTAAAAGTAGGGTGGGTAGAGCGATAGCGCAACGAAGTAACGGAACGTTCAACCCACCGATTTCGCCAAGATGGTGGGTTGAACGTCACAAGCTCCGTTACTTCGTTGCACTTCGTTCTACCCACCCTACGAAATATACTCTATATTTCAAATACTTAAATATTTATGTATAACGATGAGACGTCCACGTTGGGAACCCATTCCGTGACGCTCCCGCGTCACTCCTTTTTTATGGAGGAAAACCAATGTGAAAGCTATTGAAACCAATGCTCGGATTTCTGATGAGAGAAAGCTCATTTTACAACTACCATCAGATGTTCACCCAGGGCAGTATCACATTTTAGTTGTCATTGATGAATTGCCTATTGAAAATAAGACACCAAATACACCGTTAATTTTAAAAAGTCCGCAAAATGATAGTGTCTTATTAGACAGTTCCCCAACACATTGTCGGGCTGATATTCATACAGCAGTTGTTGCTTATGCCACACAACATGCCGGAACAGAGATAGATTTAGATGACAACTTAGAAGCAGCCAGTCTTGAATGCTTAAATGCTACTTTTGAGGGAACAACATGAAACGAGGTGATATTTACGCAGCTAATTTACGTCCACGTTCTGGTGCTGAAATCCAAAGTGATAAACCGCGCCCAGTTATTGTTATCTCTTATGATGGATTTAATCAGGTGTCAACTTGGAAATCTGTTATAGTTATTCCTATTTCCACCTCTCAAGCACAAGCAAGACGAGGCCCGACTGCTGTTTTTTTACCTAAAGGTTCAGGTGGATTAAAATATGACAGTATCGCCGTTTGTCATCAAATTACCACATTGGATAGAGGTAAATTAATTTATAAGATGGGTACGTTGTCTGTTGAAACATTGCAACAAGTAGAAGAAGGTATTAAAGTCGCACTTGGTATGGTTTAATATTTTTCGTTCCACAGCGTAAGCATTGGAATGCATGCGGTGACGTTCCTGCGTCACACCAAATGGCGGTGGGTTTCACTTCGTTCTACCCACCCTACTTTTAATTTAACTGATGGAGTTCATCTATGAAAAAAACCTTTTGGTTTACTATTTTGATACTTTACCTGATGGGAAATAGCTCCCAGATTTTGGCAATACCCTGTTTGGATACGGACAAAATACCAGCATTACCATTTACAGGGGTTTCGGTATTTGCGGATTGTGCCGATGACAAAATTCTCTATGTTGTGCCAGAGGATTTAAACCTGAGAGCCAGTTTATTTTCTGGGAAAAAGTCCTTTACCTTTTATGAGAAGAAAGATGGCTCTGCCGTTGTTAAATTGTCACTCAAATTACTCACCAATAGTAGTACGGTGTTACGAGTGATACGCGCCCTGAAAAGGGATCACAAAAAGCAATACCGATTCAAACCGTTTCGGATTAAGGAGGTTAAGTTAACCGGGTTTAGTGAAGATGATGGCGTTACCCGCCAAAAAATGATGGCGAAGGGTTCCTTTTCGGATAGCACTTTTGCCATTCAACTCAAACTTGATGCTGAAGGGGTTGAACTTTGGAAAGAATCCGCCGCCAGTGATTTTTGGGAAATCGAACCGGCGATGTTGTCTTATAAAATGCAAGCCAGCATGGATGGACAACGGGAATGGCGCGAAATGGCTTATCAAATTAATATAGAAAGCTTACCTGCATGTACTATTTTAGGTGAAAACTGCAAAGATCACATTAATCGGCGACTGGCGAAGCATGGTAAATTATTTGGGCGATTGTATTTTCATAGCCAATATGTCCAATGCCGTGATTTACTGGACAAAACTTTTGAAAAACCAAGCCGTGCCGAGATAGTGGATGATAATTTGGATGAGGCTGAATTGGAGACGGTTTACTTGTTCGCCAAGGATGCGTTCAATGAAGAATATGAGGCACAAAAACGAGATTGTGCGGGTGAATTGGATTGTGTGCAAGGCAAAAAATGGTTTAACGAGTTTTCTTCAGAACAGAAAATTTGTAATTTAAGCTGGCGAAAAATCAAACCTTATTTGGGTTATCGCTCCCAAAAGTACATTGACTGCGCCAAAGCCGAATATAAAAGCGTCTTGGAAAAACGCTGCAAAGATAACCGTAAATGGGATTGCGACGGGAGAAAGGGAGATACACGATGCGCCGGTACACTGAAAGGCTCCTCCCAAGTCTGTTTCTCACCTAAAATGATTAAAGACAATGTGCCGTTTGATTCTGGACGTTGTTCTTTTGCAGTGTTCTTAAAAAATCCAGACTTTGATATCTATGTATTAGATAAATTCGCTGAAGCGCGTATTACCGATGCTCGCCGTGTACCGACTTGTGTTAATCTTTCCAAATCTGTGAGTCATCTCTCAGAAATTCGTACTAGAGTTCAATGTAAACAGTAGAGGTAAAAAAATGATGAAAAAAGCCAATTTGGCAAAATGGGTGGGCTTGTGGTTGTTGATGACCACTTTGATAATGCCTTTAATGGGAATGGCTGAATCGCCGAAGATTACAGTTGATCCGGTGGTTCATGATGGGCGATTTGTGATTTTTGTGCTGAAAAATTACGAAGACAAAGGTTTCGTCTGTACTTTTATTCAGGCAAGAGCCACTATTAAAAATCACCAAGGCAAAGGTGAAGTAATTACACGACGTAGTATTGTCGCTGAAAGTGTTATACTACCAGCGGGTTCCCGTGAAAAGCAAGTGGAAGTTGATAAAGAGTTTATTAAGGAACTGGAAAGCCAGTTCGATCAACCACGAATTGTCGATGTGACGGTTCCCACCTATAGTTGTTTGGACATTTGCTCTGATGAAATAATCAAAGAGGTGGATGAAGAAATTAGAGAAGCTAATAAACACATTAAAAATCTGGATGAACACATTAAAAATCTGGATGAAACGCTAATTGATGCAATTGATCTAATTGAGAAACTTGAGACAATGAGGAAAGATGTCGGGGGATTGAAAACGGAATTTGAGGAAATGAAGAAACAAGCTGAGGAAGAGAAGAAGAAACTTGAGGAAACAAAGAAGCAACTTGAGGAAACAAAGAAGCAACTTGAGGAAGAGAAGAAGAAACGTGAGAAACAGAAGAAGAAATGTGAGAAAACAAAGAAGCAACTTGAAAAAACGAGTTGAAGCGTGGAAGTAGTAAAGAAACAAAAGGAGAAAGAGAAAAAACAACTTGAGGAAATGAAGAAACAAGTTGAAAAATTGGTAACACAAGCTGAGGAAAAGGTACTCCTCATATTCCAAAGGTAACCATCATGGTTAAATGTTGAATCTATAGGTAATTGCACTATTTTTCATGCTGGGCTTTTCTGGTTCCCACTCGCCAGAGTCACTGCCATTAAGTTAAGAAAATACCATATATTAATCAAAGTGTTATGCAAAGGAATTAAAGCGGTATTTTAAGTATAGCACAGTAAAAATAGTGGCAAGTAATTGAAAACGGAATCACAATTCTATTAGGCATGATTTTTGCTTAAACAAATTTTCAGCGTATCATATTGATAATAAAAGATTTCCCTTAACTTAATGGCAGTGACTCGCCAGAGTGGGAACCCATTCTGGACGCGCCAGCGTCCCGTTTTATCCTTACCACTTAATCTCGTAAGTACAACGGATTTAACGAAATAAACGGATTAATTCAGTGAATTTTCTAAGCGCATTGGCACAAACCACAAATACAGTAGAGACGGCCGTGTGTCTCTACATTAATATCACAACATTAATCCGTTTATTTCGTTAAATCCGTTGTACTTATGACTTGATGATCAAGTTTTTTTACTTCTATTATATAACTACAAGGATTATTTATAATAAAGGATTACATTGTCGGGTTATTGGAGTCCAAACCGTTAGTGCGGGCTTTCCAAAGCTGAAGCTTTGGACTCCAACAACCCAATGCTGTAATCCTTTATTATATACAATCCTTGTAGTTCCTGGTTTTTGTCGTTCTTGGTTTTTTCTGATTATCACTATTCACATTAAAAGAGAGGTTTATATATGTCAACATCGTCATCAGTCGTTATAACTATGGATGAATTACACACCGCTTTAGAACCGCTCATTCGGCGCGTTGTTCGAGAAGAACTGACTGATTTTGCTAAGAAAAATAATACTTTCTTTCTTGAACCCTCAATGCCCCTTTACAATGATATGCAAGACATTTTGCAACGTAAAACACAGGGCAAGGTTAAACTATTTTCACATGAAGAGGTTTGGGGTGAATAATTATACAGCCATTTATGAAGAGCGATTTAATCAAAATTTGCGCCGCTATACCTCATTGCGTCAACGTATCAAACGTCGCATTGAACGTATATTGTCTAATCCCTATACCAATACTGAAGCATTAGGGGAGCTAGTGGCAAGTTAAATCTACGCGGTTGCCGCAGTGCGAGAATTGACAAAAACTTTCGCGTCATATTTATCATTTGTGAAGAATGTCGTCAAATGCTGGAATGTGATTATTGTTTTTGTGAAGATTTACCCGATGAAACAGTGGTATTTCTAACAGTCGGTCCACATGACAGTGCTTACGCGATGAAATAAAGTCCCCAAGCCTTGGAATAAATTCCAAGGCTAAGAAGTGCAATGCGTAACATCAGTTATTAATACTACAACCTTAATCCGTTTATTTCGTTAAATCCGTTGTACTTATGAGAGACTGATAGGTGTTAAGATTTTATTTTAGAAAGGATTTTCAACCAGAACTACAGGGATTGTATATAATAAAGGATTTTTAACAGGCTATCACTTTGCTCCAATCCTTATCGTTATATAATCCTTAATAGTTCACGGTTTTAAATCCCTTATTATATACAATCCCTGTAGTTCACGGTTTTAAATCCCTTATTATATACAATCCCTGTAGTTAAAGGTTTTAAATCCCTTATTATATACAATCCCTGTAGTTAAAGGATTTCTCACTCCCATCAATAGTAGAGGTAAAAAAAAGATGAAAAAAGCCAATTTGGCAAAACAGACTGTATTGTGGTTGTTGGTTGCTGGTTTGATAATGCCCTCTATCGGTATTGCCAAACCCTCTAAGACAACCGTTGATGTGATTTCTAAGGGGGAATTTGTGATTTTCCTGTTTAAAAACCATCACAAGGACAAAGATTTTCAATGTTCTGCTGAAATAACAGCCAACGTAAAAGATGATGAAGGTAACGTGGCATTGCATACTATCAGTGTATGGGATGTGACACTCCCAGCCGGTTCCTTGGAAATTGAGATAGAAGCGGGCAAAGATGTGATTGCGGCATTGCGGAACGAGATGATTCAACCGCGTATTGTGAAGTTTGTTGAAAACAGTCGTTCTTATGAGTGTGGACTTAAAACCGCTTCTGTCACTGCCGATAAAAAAGTTTTCCGTGATCGTTTAAAAGACTGGAGCTTAGGCCCTGAAATGGTACGGATTCCAGCGGGGCGGTTTCGGATGGGGGATATTCAAGGTGGTGGTTATAAAAATGAACAACCAGTACATTGGGTATCAGTCAATAAATTTGCGATGGGAAAATATGAAGTGACTGTTGGAGAGTTTAGGCAGTTTGTGAAAGTAACCCGTTATAAAACAGATGCTGAAAAAAAAGGAGGATGCTATGTGTATGATGGCAATAGTGTGAGTGAAAAAAAAGATGCTAACTGGCGTAATCCTTATTTTTCACAAAAAGAAAATCAACCTGTTGTCTGTGTGAGCTGGAATGATGCAATAGCCTATGCAGAATGGTTAAGCCAACAAACAGGCCAACAATATCGTTTACCGACTGAAGCAGAATGGGAATATGCTGCTCGTGCTGGTACAGAAACTAAGTATTGGTGGGGCAATGATATTGGTAAAAATCGTGCAGCTTGTCGTGGTTGCGGTGCAAAATGGGGATGGGACGCAAAAAAGATGACAGCTCCGGTAGGTTCATTTCAATCAAACCCTTTTGGTTTATATGACACGGTAGGAAACGTGTGGGAGTGGACTTGTTCCGAATATGAAGGTAAGTATAATGGTAAAGAGAAACTATGTTTAAGCAAAAACTATGCCAATTACCGGGTGCTGCGTGGTGGCTCGTGGAACTATCTCCCTTACGATTCCCGTGCTGCTTACCGTAACAGGAGCAACCCAGACTACCGTTTCTTCAATGTTGGTTTGCGTCTCGTTCGGGTTGCGCGGACTTCCTAACACTTTTTGCTTTTACCCTTTTACCCTTTACACTCTTACCCTTTATACTCTTTTCTTTTGCGCCGCAGGCTCGATTTTTTTTTGGCTTTTTTGATGATTCTATTCCCATAAGTACAACAGATTAGAGGATTTAATAATTTGCAAAATTTTGGTGCTAAACCTGACAGGTTTTAAAAACCTGTCAGGTTTCAACTTTCGTATTTTATTGAATCCTCATTCCTAAGAGTCTGATGTCATTATTGAAAACAGATGGATTTTTGAAAAGGTTTCGCATTATTTTGATTTATGCAAGGCCTGTAGAGACGGCCGTGTGTCTCTACTTTCAAATTGTGACAGTCTTATCCTTTATTATAAATAATCCTTGTAGTTATATAGCACAGAAAAACTTGCTCATCAAGTATGAGAAACTGATAGGTGTTAAGATTTTATTTTAGAAAGGATTTTCAACCAGAACTACAGGGATTGTATATAATAAAGGATTTTTAACAGGCTATCACTTTGCTCCAATCCTTATCGTTATATAATCCTTAATAGTTCACGGTTTTAAATCCCTTATTATATACAATCC
>JAUCGK010000382.1 GCA_030378085.1 Candidatus Parabeggiatoa sp. HSG14 | reverse complement strand
TAATCAGAAAATTTTTTGTTTACCCAAGAAGTTTAAGATTTCTTCATCCATCAATTTGACAATAATCATATAGATTTTAACTGATAGATAATTATGATTACGGTTACAATTAAAATGTTACCTTTTATGAGTGTGAGATTTCCCTCTTTATTTAAAGGGAAGATATGAGGGAAGATATGGGAGACTTATAATATTAACTGATGTTACGCAGATAGATTCCAAACAGGAGTGCAAAATTTATTTTGCCAACTAGCAAACAGGAGTGCAAAATTTATTTTGCCAACTAGAGTGCAACCTTTGCAAAATAAATTTTGCACTCCAATATTCACTTTTGGAAGTGCAGTGCGTAACATCAGATATTAAGATATTTGTGCGTACCTACTTAAATTTGGAGCAATGCCATTAACTTAAGCCTTGGAGTCCTTTCGAGGTTTCAGTTTTTGCGCGCAAAAACTTAAAACCTCGAAACCTTTAGGTTTGGAAATCTTTGATATAAATCAGCCAAAGCTAAAGCTTTGGACTCCAGCAGATATTCCTTAAGTTAAATTGACTTAATTTGGGGAGGACTTTATAACATTCTTCTGGCAAGACTGACTGTTCGTTCGCCTAACATATTTGTGTAACTGCCCAACTCATTATCATACCAACCGAAAACAACAGCTTGCGTGACAGGTGCTTCTAAGAAATGACCACTATCATGCGTGGGTTGAACACGCATCATTGCAGTTCGCGTATGCGTTTCACTTGATTCAATGACAGTAGCCGCTTTTGGAAAACCAACAATGTCTGAAGATACATTTTGTTCTTCCGAATAAATGATGTAATCTTTATAAGGCCCTTCTGCCGCTGTTTTATAGATATTGTTGATTTCAGCACGTCGAATACTACGATCAGGATCATCTGCCTGGAGATTGAGTGTTAGGATAACCAGTGAACCTGATGAGGTGGGAATACGCACAGATTCAGCCATGAAACCAATACCTGACATTTCTGGAATCACTAATTTAAGTGCTTCTGCTGCTCCAGTACTGGTCAGGATGATGTTGTTCATCACACTACGAGTTTTTCTCAAATCGCTCGCTCCCGCTTTAGGTACCGCATCTAAAACATTTTGGGAGGAAGTCGTTGCATGTATTGTCACCATCGAAGCAGAAAGAATCTCATCAGCTCCTAAATGATCAATCAATGGTTTCATCATGTGAGATAAACAAGTCGTGGTGCAAGAGGCAGCCGAAAGCACCTTATGTTGTCGAGGGTCAAATTCTTCATCGTTGATTCCCATAACAGTTGTTATGGCATCGTTTGGCATATTGAGTGCTTTATCCTTGATCTTAAAAGGTGCGGATAAAATGACTACTTCAGCCCCTGCTTCTAAATGGCCTCGTAATGCACCTTTTGGATTATCTCCAGGAACTGTGGGGTCTGTAAATGCGCCTGTACTATCTACAACGAGTCGAGCTCCATTTTCTCCCCAAGCAATATCTTTGGGATTGCGTGCTTTACGTAAAATTTTTACGTTCACGCCATCAATGGTCATCGTGCCATTGGCCTCATCAAGATTCTCTATGATACGACTAGGCCCATTAATGCCATAAAGGTAATTGCTAAGGCGACCGTAACTACTATCTTTTTCAATAAAAGTAGCAATATCTTCCAAGCCTTTACCAGCTTCTCGGCCAAGATTAATCACGATTTCGCTAAAAGCTTTACGAGAAATGTGATACCACAGAGATAATTTACCAATGCGGCCCATGCCATTGATTCCCAACGTACCCATTTCACCATTGTTGCGATTTTCTGTCATCAATTGAATTTTCCTCTTTGTTAGGGACGCAGCTAGAAATAATATACGTATTATCCTCCCCTATCCAGCGTACACAAGGAGATAAACCGTTGAATGGTTGATTTCCACAGTAGGATCGGGGTTCAATGCGTCAATTATTTTCTGCGATATCCCATAAAAATCTATTTCATCAATAAATTAAAGACAATAAAAGGTTGTTTGCGTTAATAATGAGTGGGGAATGTGCATAAAATAAGTTATCCATAAGTTGAGTCAAACCTGACAGGTTTTAAAAACCTGTCAGGTTTAGTGAACGAGGCAAAGGTTTCTCCGAAACTTTTGCCTCGATCCGATTTTATTTCATGCACATTCCTAACTGATGTTACGCATTGAATTTACAAGACCTTATAAAGAATACTGAATTTTATTGAATTTTGCGGCTTATAACATGGAACGATTTATCGCTATTTTTTATTATACCAAATATCAAATTATGGTAAATCCCTTTTTAGGAAAGAATTTGTGAGTGTGTTATTTTTTTGAATTTAAAAAAATCTTATTTTTTAAATAGTTAATTAAAAAAAACTAACTTCTCAGTCGTAAATTTGTTGTCCAGTTGCTTATTTTATAAACTTGCCTTTGTCATTTATCGCATAAATACGTTAAACTCAATGTTCAAGTTTTTTAACCCTATATAACTACAGGGATTACTTAATAACTGATGTTACGCACTGTACTTCAAAAGTGAATACCAGAGTAGTGCAAAATGAAATTTTGCTGATTGTAACAGATTTTGGGGATACCCCCCTAACCCCCCGTACACGGGTGGAACCAAAC
>JAUCGK010000061.1 GCA_030378085.1 Candidatus Parabeggiatoa sp. HSG14 | reverse complement strand
GAACCAAACATCATTTGACACTTTGCTTTAATTTTTCTATTTTGGGACTTCCCCCTGTGTACGGGGGGTTAGGGGGGTGTCCTCAATTTTGCACTCCAGTTTGAAAGCTATCTGCGTAACATCAGATATTAAGATACATGCTTTTAGTTTATCCTATTTAAAGTTTATCTTTCTATCACAAAATTATTTATAATAACAACCATAAATATTTTAGTCATTGAATTTCTCCTTTTAAAATTAAGTTTAAAAGCTAGAGATTTAAAACATTCCATTTTCCCACCATTACTTTCAAAATTCTCCCCTTTATATTAGATAAAATTAAAGGGGGAAATTTATTACTTAGGAGGACAGTTACATTACTCGCGAAAAACGCACACGCCTGAATCAGGCAATTAACGCACCAAACGTGCGTTTAATAGATGCAGAAGGTAAGCAAATTGGCATTGTTTCTATTCATGAAGCATTGCAAAAAGCGCAAGAAGCAGAATTGGATTTGGTAGAAATTGTTCCACATGCTAAGCCACCTGTCTGCCGTGTTATGGATTACGGCAAGTTTCTGTTTGAACAAAACAAGAAACGCAATAAAGCCAAAAAGAAACAAAAACAAGTACAAATCAAGGAAATCAAATTTCGTCCTAACACCGACGAAGGAGATTATCAGGTAAAACTACGCAACTTGATACGTTTCCTAGAAGAAGGGGATAAAACTAAAGTCACCTTACGCTTTCGTGGTAGAGAAATGGCCCACCAAGATTTAGGCTATAAACTACTTAAGCGCGTGGAAGCTGACTTATCTGAATATGGGATAATTGAACAGCGTCCTAAAATGGAAGGTCGGCAAATGACAATGGTACTTGGCCCACTAAAAAAATAAATACATAATCTTATCTTGGTAATCGGTAATTGGTAATTGGTAAAAGAGAAAACTTCTCTCCCCTTTGTAAGGGAGAAACTATTAACTTAAGAATTTCTATTACTTATTACCCATTGCCCATTACTATTTTACAAAAATTTCGTCACAAATCATGCCAAAAATGAAAACCAATCGCGGTGCTGCTAAACGCTTTAAACGCACCAGCAGCGGCTTTAAACGCGCCCAAAGTCATCGAAGACACATCCTCACAAAAAAAAGCACCAAACGCAAACGCCACTTACGTTCCCCCATTATGATCGATAAAGCAGATGTTGCAATGGTCAAACGATTACTACCCTATTCGTGAGGATAATAAAAAATGCCTAGAGTAAAACGTGGTGTGACAGCACACGCCAGACACAAAAAAATTCTAAAACAAGCGAAAGGTTATCGTGGTGCCCGTCGTAATGTTTTTCGCGTTGCTAAACAAGCAGTAATAAAAGCCGGACAATATGCTTATCGAGATCGCCGGCAACGTAAACGTCAATTCCGACGCTTGTGGATAGCACGAATCAATGCAGCTGCGCGTGAATGCGGCTTATCTTATAGCCGTTTCATGAATGGCTTGCTCAAAGCCGAGGTTGAAGTTGATCGAAAAATGTTAGCAGAATTAGCGGTATTTAATAAAGATGCGTTTGCAATTTTAGCTGAAAAAGCTAAGGTGGCACTTGCTTAATTTGTTGATAGGGCGGGAATTATTTCCCGCCTTAATCGTTTTCCATTAGATGACTGAGTTATGAAAATTAAAAGTTTCAGATTTGATGATCACAAAGAAAATTGGCATCTCAAAGAAACATTCTTTGATGATTTCAATTTATTAGTCGGTGTATCTGGTGTTGCAAAAACAAAAATAATTCAAGCACTAGATTTAGTATGTGATGTTGCTACAGATAATGACTATCGGTTAGATGGGATAGACTGGAAAATTGGATTTACCCATTTAGGACAAGAATACGAGTGGGAACTCAAAAGTGCTTTAATGAATGAAGATGTGCTACAAGAATCAAAATCCTCAGAAATTCTCGGTAGTCCTGCAATATGTAGTGGTGATTATTTTAAATTGTAATAAAATCAACATTTTAATAAATTGACCACTACTATGTGCAGGACTACCCAAAAAATTTTTAATAACGACTTTGATAAGATTAAAGAGTCTTATTCTGAAATTTTTCCTAAAGTTAATGACATCAAAATTGATGTGAAGACTAATAAACCAAGAGGCTATGAATTGTCCTTTGCCATAAAGGATGGGAGCTACGGTACCCATTTTTTCGAGAACGATTCTAGCTAACATACAATTATTATACGCTATCTATATGAAATTGCAAGGTTTTTTACAACTTATCCACAATGAAAAATCGTCAAAGTAAACTATAAACTTATGGTTTTGATAAAGAAATCAAAAAATTATGAATGAGAAAAATGTCTCACTAGAATCAAATTCAAATAGTCAACCTAAAAAGCTTGTTTTGCTTATTCATGGTATCCGTACCCGGGCTGAGTGGCAAGAAAAAACAAAAAAAACTATTGAGGAAACCGGTACTGCTGTTGTTGTACCTATTAAATATGGTTATTTTAATGCTTTTAGTTTTTGGTTCCCTTTTTTTACAAGAAAAGTACCTATAGAAAAACTTCGTTGGCGAATAAAAGATGCAATAAGCAATCACCCTGATTGTAATGAGCTTTTAATTATTGCTCATAGTTTTGGCACGTATGCTACTTTACAAATACTAAAAGATAATCCAGAAATATGTCCAAACCGAATGATTTTTTGCGGTTCAATAGTTTCCTCAAATTTTCGTTGGGACCAATTACGCAATCGTCCTGAAATTATTAATGAATGTGGTAACTATGATATTTGGCCTATTCTTGCTCAATCTAGTACTTGGGGTTATGGTGCAAGTGGTGTATTTGGATTTGGTGTTGATAAAATACACGATAGGTTTCACAATTTTGGACATAGTGATTTTTTAAATCAACAATTTGTGAAAGATTTTTGGTGTCCTTGGATTTATGAATCTGAATTTGTAGATACTAATAATAATTCAACCATACCTTGGTGGAAATCTATTCTTAGTCTTTTACCTATTCGTTGGATGATTGCAATAATTTTACTTACCTTTGTTCTTTTTGTAGCAAAAATTATCATTGACCATCCTCCAAATGGAATTAGTAATAATCCTTCTAGCATAGTTGATGAAAAAAGAGAGAATATACCTGATGGAATTGATTTTTTAGATACCATAAATATTCAAATACCTACTCATTGGATGATTGTAATAATTTTACTCATCTTTATTTTTTTTATGGTAAAAATTAATAATAATCTTTCTAGCATAGTTAATGAAAAAAGAAAGAATGGACCCAATAAAAATGATTTCTCAGATACCATAAATGTTCAAAAAAATAGTGATGACATTACAATTCAAAAGGAACAAGGTAATATTGATTACCCTGGTATTTCTTCAGACCGCTTTCAACAGTTATCAGAAGACTTAGGCGTAACTAAAGTCGCCTTAAGGAATTTCTTTAAAATCACTGAGAAACAACAAGTCACCCTTGATGATTTAGACAATACCCTACGTGGAATAGCCAAACATTACAAAGAATTGATGGCTAAAGTCGCTACGCTTAATCCTGATGCCCCCAACGTTGCCAAATTGATAGAACAGGCCAAGAAAGCCTTAAATGACTGTGAGTTTGATAAAGCCGAGGAACTTTTTAATCAAGCCACTGAGTTAAAAATTTCTGCAGCTCAACAACAGTTAATAGAAGCAGCGGAATATCAAGCGGCTAATGGTAAGTTGAAACTGACGCAATTGGCTTATCGTGAGGCTGGGGAGTATTACGAGAGGGCGGCTAAGTTGTTGCCGGCTGGGAATGATGAGACGTTGGCTTATTATTCAAATGAAGCGGGGGAAGCCTTTTTTTATGCGGCTTTGTATGATAAGGCTAAACCCTTATATGAACGGTCTTTGGCTATTCGAGAAAAAATCTTTGGTAATGAACATCCTAATGTAGCAGAAAGTCTTAACAACTTAGCAGGATTGCATCTAGGTCAAGGCAACTACGATCAAGCCAAGCCTTTGTTTGAAAGGTCTTTGGCTATTCGTGAAGAAATCTTTGATAATGAACATCCAGACGTTGCAGAAAGCCTTAACAACTTAGCATTATTACATGAAACCCAAGGCAACTATGACCAAGCTAAGCCATTGCATGAACGTTCTTTGGCTATTCGAGAAAAAGTGTTTGGTGATGAACATCCTGACATAGCAGAAAGTCTTAACAACTTAGCATTATTGCATCAAGCCCAAGGCGACTATGACCAAGCTAAGCCTTTGTTTGAACGTGCTTTGGCTATTTGGGAAAAAGTACATGGTAAAGAACATCCAAGCGTTACAGCCGGTCTTAACAACTTAGCATTACTGCATCAAGCCCAAGGCAACTATGACCAAGCCAAGCCTTTGTATGAACGGGCTTTGGCTATCCGAGAGAAAATCTTCGGTAATGAACATCCTGATGTTGCAAACAGTCTTAACAACTTAGCATTCTTGCATCAAGTAAAAGGTGACTATGACCAAGCCAAGCCTTTGTATGAACGGGCTTTGGCTATTTGGGAAAAAGTACATGGTAAAGAACATCCACACATTGCAGTCAGTCTTAACAACTTAGCAAAATTATACAAAGCAAAAGGCGAATACAACAAAGCTAAACCCTTGTATGAACGCTCATTAAAGATTTTTAAACAATTCCTTGGGGATGACCATCCTAATGTACGTAAGGTTACAGAAAACTACAATGACTTACTCTCTAAAATGGCAGAACAATAAAGGCTCTTGCATCAACACAAGAGCAACTTGAATAGCTAATCTATTCAAGTTCACCAATCTCATCAATTCATCAAACGAATCTACAAAGTAATGCTGTTGGGTTTCTTTCTGATTCTTGCTAAGGAATACTTTTGAAATTAGATAAGGCTATCAAAAACTCTTTAGTACTTTGTAAACGCCGATAGTCTTTAAATGGCGTGTTATCTGAAAAAACCTACCTTCGGGTGAAAATATTTTTCAGATTACACCCCCATATATATGTCTTAAGAAAAAATTATTTCTCATTGTGAGTTACTGTTTTCTCTCTGCAAAAAATGAACAGAGGTTTTGAAAAATGAACATGGCAAGAGTAGAAGAAATTAAAACAGCCATCAATTTATTAGCTTATGATGAAGTTTTATATTTATGGGATTGGTTTTCTGAACAGGTAAGCCTAGAGGTTCGGCCATATTGGAATTTAAAAACAAAGAAAGCTTAACAAAGGCTTTTAAATCCAGTAACTCCCTTCATTTGAAGAATAGAAAATTAGTTTTAAGAGCATATAAACCTGTGTAGTATCGAATGTTTCGTGGAGTTCATAAAGTGATTAATAAATCTAATAAAAAACCATTAACCGGCAGTTGGATATTAATTCATGTTATTTTTCCTATGCTTCCATTTTTGATCGAAGGTATCATCAGATTTATCATACTTGATTTTTCCATTAATTTACATACGTTTAGTAGTACAACACTCGCCGCATCTCTTGGACTTCTGTGTTTATTTATTAATCAAAATTTATTAGCACATAATATTCCTTTGCCTGATGAAAATGAATATGAACAAAATGGGATTTATGGTACTGCCACATTATTTTTAGCATTCGCACTTACCAGTTTTATTTTGTTCACGATTATTGTTTTACTTATAGCAATAGGTGAAAAATATAATATACCCCCAAATGCATTATCTATTTTTGAAGGTATAGTATTTGTTTTTTGTTTTTTTCCTGTTTTTGCAGCGGTTAAAACACAACGTAGTTATAAATTGAGGGCAGTAATATGAAACCTATATACGATGTGATTTTGACGATTGCAACAATCATCGGAGGAATAGCAGCAATCACATACTTTGCAAAATATCTAAATAATCTAGAAGTGATTTTGATGATTGCAACAATCATCGGAGGAATAGCAGCAACCACATACTTTTTTGACACAATAATAAACAAACTCCCTCGTGCATATAGCATTGCTGTCATCGGTTTTCCAAAATCAGGAAAAACAACATTAATTACAACATTATTTGGGGAATTTTTTGCTAAACGTGTTCTGAATGTTTCTACAATCCCACGTGGTTCGGCAACCATTGGACGAGTTAATGCGGATTTATCAAAACTAGAAATTGGTGAAATGGTAGGTCCAACCACTGATCAAGATTTGTTTGCATACCGTACCGATCTTATTCGTGGAAAATTTTTTAAACAAAGATATAAAGTTGAAATTGGTGATTTTCCCGGTGAAGATAGCCAAAAATTTACTGAACAATTTGGTGATTGGTTCCATAAAACACCTTACTTTAAATGGGTAATGGAAGCCGATGCTTTTATTTTTATTGTCGATATAGCACAAATACTTGGCGAGAAATCAGCAAAACAATATTCTGCCAAAATTACTCAGGCTACACGCGCCGCGTGGCAATTACTTAATGAGTATCATTTTGAAGGTAATAAAAACCTTCGGCAAAAACCGGTTTTAGTAGTATTTACTAAAAGTGATTTATTTGGCATTACTTCTCATGCTATTCAAGAAGATGCTGTCCTCAAAAAAATCAGCCAACTTGGTTTTGAGGAAATACCTGAAGCAAAAGAAATTGATCCAGAAAAACTTAAGGAAGGCATTAGTTACACAGAGCAATTGTTCTCTAATTTGATTAGCTATCTCAATAAAGAAAGTAACCAATTCAATTACCTTTTTGTCAGTTGTTTTTCGTATTCCAATAACCAAAAATTAGGAATTAACGAATTAATTGAAAAAATTCTGCCTTAAAAAACTCAGAAACAAAATATTGATTTAGGATAGACAATAATCTTTATGATTGTTTAATGATATTCCTATTCATTATGCAATTTTACTAACAAAGATAGAAATCCACTCAAAACTATGCCACGTAAAATAAGAGAACTGATACGTGATCTTGAAAAAGCAGGATTCAGAAATAGAGGAGGGAAAGGTAGTCACAGAAATTTTGAACATCCCAAAGGTGAAAGAATTACTATTTCTGGACAATTAAATCATGATGCAAAACCTTATCAAGAACGTGAAGTGAAAAATAAGATTGTGGAGTCAAAAAAATGAAGGAAAGTACTCAATATCTGAAGATCGTTGAATGGTCAGAAGAAGATCAATGCTATGTAGGACAATGCCCTGGAATTATTGGACAATGTTGTCATGGTGACGATGAATCGCAAGTTTATTCTGAACTTTGTCAAATAGTTGATGAATGGATTGAGGTGATGAAACAAAATGGTAAACTTTTACCACCTCCTACAATAGGTAAACATTTTGCTGAAAAAATATTGGAATTGGAAGCTGCTTAAATATAGAAAAATAGCATGTAATATGTAAAATTCAAAGGATATTAATGAAAATACCGAAGTAAAAGAGCCTGTTTTAAAAATATGGGATGAAAAACATGATATTGAGTAATTTTTTAATAAAACTATCCATTTTTTGTATAACTTAATAGTATTTCTATTACGCTTACTTCCTCTGATACCCATAAATTGGGCATTGTACAAAATCAAATTGTTCGGAGAATAACACCAAGGGAAGCTGCAAGACTACTAGGTTTTCCTGATTCATTTAAAATTCATCCCAATGATAATGCAGCTTATAAACAATTAGGCAACGCTGTTAGTGTTCCTGTGATCAAAGCGATTGTTATGGATTATTTCAAACATAATCAAAAACACTTCTTTTAAAACAATACCTTTGCCAAAAACTTTACTGATTGTAACAGATTTTGGGGACACCAACCCCCCCTAACCCCCCGTACACGGGTGGAACCAAACATCATTCGACACTTTGCTTTAATTTTTCTATTTTGGGACTTCCCCCTGTGTACGGGGGGTTGTGTACGGAGGGTTAGGGGGGTGTCCCTAAAATTCGTTATAATCAGAAATTTTAGTATTAAACTCAACTATTATAAAAATGCTTAAAATCAATGTTAAAAATAATTAAATATGAACTCAAAAAATACTTTCAATCAATCCAAAAAAAATATTTTAAAATTTTCGTGAACGGATAAACTAATTATAAAAGCTATGAATAATCACATATTTCATTCAATAGGATTAACCATTGCTTATCTTATGTTATTAATTATTGTACTCTCTTCTTGTACTTCACAGGAAGATCAAATGAAGCAATACAAAAAACAAGCGGTTAATGCAGCATGGGAACATGAGAAGAAATTGGTTCGCCTTGGACATAAAGGGACTCGTGAATGGGATAAGGTTGAAAAGGAAGAACTTATTAAAACAGGTAAAGTAAGTGGTTATGAAGGACAATACATTAATGATAATTTTGAAGAGAATCCTAAACTTATTAAAAATCCAAATAATATTGCTTTTCTAAGGATGGGAGAAACTTTTATTTCAGAAGAAGATTTACAACTATCCTCATTACGCTCATATATTTTGAGGTACGAGAAAAATAAGTATTCCTTTTGGGTCACATTGGTAGGTGTCGTTATTTTCCTAATAATAGCCGTTAGGTATAAATTAAAAATAATTATAAACTCAGCCCTTGCAGGGGCTGCTGTGGGAGCTATTTGGTTGGGCATGGTTTTTAATTGGTCACTTATGGCAATTGTGGGTGGGTTTGCAGCAGGCCTTGTCGCAGGAACAATAATCGGTGTCTTTATGTTTTTATTTGTGATTTCTTTAGGACTTGGACTCGCATAAACATTGGTAGAAAAGAAATGCAAGATATTACACAACTTATTAATCAGAGCCAACAAGATATTCAGAATGCGCCTGATTTAGCTTCCCTTGAGCAATTGCGTGTTCACCTTTTAGGCAAAAAAGGGCTACTGACTGAACAGCTTAAGCAATTAGGTAAGTTACCACCTGAACAACGCCCTCAAGCAGGAAAGGCGATTAATGAAGCGAAAAAAACGTTGCAGCAAGCGATTGAAACACGTCGCAATGCTTTGCAACAGGCAAAGCTAGAAGCACAACTTGCTAAAGAACGTATTGATGTTACCTTGCCAGGGCGTGGACAATTGAAAGGCGGGTTACACCCTGTCACACAAATTTCGCAGCGGATTGAGAAATTGTTTGCACAAATTGGGTTTTGTATTGAAGAAGGCCCTGAAATTGAAGACGATTATCATAATTTTGAGGCTCTAAATATTCCAGACCATCACCCAGCACGGGCAATGCACGATACATTTTATTTTGACGCACATACATTGTTGCGAACTCATACTTCGCCTGTACAAATTCGCGTCATGAAAGAACGACAGCCACCGCTAAAAATTATTGCTCCAGGGCGTGTTTATCGCTGTGACTCCGACTTGACGCATACACCTATGTTTAACCAAGTAGAAGGTTTGATGGTAGATACTAATGTCAGCTTTGCCGATCTTAAGGGTATTTTGGACGATTTTCTGAAACACTTTTTTGAGCGCGATTTACAAGTGCGTTTCCGTCCTTCCTATTTTCCTTTTACTGAACCTTCCGCCGAAGTAGATGTGCAATGCGTTGCTTGTGATGGAAAAGGTTGTCGTGTGTGCAAACAAACGGGTTGGTTAGAAGTGTTGGGCTGTGGCATGGTACATCCAAATGTGTTTTCTAATGTGGGCATTGATAATGAACAATACTCAGGATTTGCTTTTGGGATGGGTGTTGAGCGTTTAGCCATGTTGTATTATGGTGTCAACGATATACGCTTGTTTTTCGAGAATGATTTACGGTTTTTGCGGCAATTTAATTAGTACAATTATCCAATATCACTATCTGAAACAGATTATTTACTATACTATTTTTTAATGCAATGAATGTAACACTGTCATTCCTGAAACAAAAACGTTGTAAAATCATTGAATTAGCAAAACGACATGGTGCTAATAATATTCGCATTTTTGGTTCTGTTGCACGCGGTGAAGCCAATGCCGAAAGTGATATTGATTTTTTAGTTAATATGAATGCTAATAAAGGTTTACTGGAAAAAATTGCATTGATACAGGATTTAGAAACATTTTTGAATAAAAAAATAGACGTAGTCACTGAAAAAAGTTTGCATTGGTATATTCGTGAACGGGTTATTAAAGAAGCGGTGTCGTTATGAAAGATGAATGACTTTATCTTATTCACTGATGTTACGCAGATAGCTTCCAAACTGGAGTGCAAAATTGAGGACACCCCCCTAACCCCCCGTACACAGGGGGAAGTCCCAAAATAGAAAAATTAAAGCAAAGTGTCGAATGATGTTTGGTTCCACCCGTGTACGGGGGGTTAGGGGGGTGTCCCTAAAATTATTTGAAGTACAGTGCGTAACATCAGTTATTCATAAAGAATTGCCGATATTTCAACCCATCATTGTTAAACTATTACAGGAAATGGACAGACAAAATGGTGATGTGTTGTAGTTATAATAACCTATGCAATAACAAAACAACTTCAACTTTTCATTGAGTACATAGCATGTATTTACCAAACTATGAAGAAAACAGTATCGTTAATCTAGTCAGCACAATTGCTGATAGTCTTGGAATAAAAACTGGATATCAAGGGTTAAAATCTTTTGATAAAAAAGCACTTAATACCCGTAATGTTGTACTGATAATCGTGGATGGTTTAGGTTATGAGTGGCTATTGAAAAAAGCTAAGAATAGCTTCATTGCTGAAAATTTACAGAACAAATTAACCTCAGTATTTCCTTCAACTACAGCAACAGCCATACCTGCTTTTATGACGGGAAAGCCAGCACAACAGCATGGGTTAACAGGGTGGTATGTCTTTTTAAAAGAATTGGGCGTGGTTTCTATGATTCTCCCCTTTATATCTCGCGTTAAAGGGTCTAGGTTTCATGGTTCTTCGGATATTGCTAAAACAATATTGACAGAAAAATCGCTTTTTGAAGATTTCCAAAGAGATTGCTATCAACTTTTACCCAAAGAAATTGCAAGAAGCGATTTTACAATAAAACATAAAGGTAAAGCTAAAATTGTTGATTATACAAATCCATGTTTGCTGAGTTTTTTTCATCAACTTCAAAATATTACTGAAGAAAGCGGAAAGAAGTTTGTTTATGCTTATTGGTCTTGGTATGATCATCTTTGTCATGAATTTGGGCCAGACAGTGAACTTGCTTTTGAGCATTTCCAAGACTTGGATAATAAGTTAGAACGTTTTATTAAAAAACTTGCTGGAAAAGATGTCACATTATTGATTACCGCGGATCATGGTTTTATTCAAGCAGAACACAAAATTGATCTAAAAGATCATCCAAAACTCAAAGAATGCTTAGTCATGCCTTTGAGCGGAGAATCAAGAGTGGCTTATTGTTATGTCAAGCCAAATAAAACAAAGCAATTCGAGCAATATGTTAAGGAAAAATTGGAAAACTTTTGTCATCTTTATAAAAGTAGTGAATTGATAGAGAAAAATTTCTTTGGCCTTGGCAAACCGCACCCCAAGCTTCAGGATAGAATTGGTGATTTTGTTTTGATAATGAAAGAAGGCTGTGTTCTTAAAGATGCCTTGATGGATGAATCTGCTGAATTTATGGAAGGTTATCATGGAGGTGTGAGCAAAGAAGAAATGTGGGTTCCACTATCTGTTATTCGATCAAGTTAAGAAGGTATCTTCTCTAAATTCGGTGGAAAAAACCTGACAGGTTTCCAAAACCTGTCAGGTTTGGGCAAGTTTACCCACACTTTTTGAGAAGATAACTTAAGAAGTGTATTTTTTTTGGAGTATAATTTATGTTCAACAAAACATTTTTACTGTTATTATTTTCTCTTTTTTGGCTTTCTGGATGTGGTGGACCAACAGTTGTGCGTGAAAAACCAACAATTGAAGACAAGGTTCAATTTGCAGAAAATGATGCTGAAAAAACTTTCAAGCAAGCCAGAGATTATTACGATAAGGAAAATTTTAAGATTGCCGCGCTGGGATATCAAAAAGCAGCCGATATGGGATTGCCAGAAGCACAAAATAACTTAGGATTTATGTTTTATGAAGGAAAAGGCGTTACCCAAAATTTTTCCAAAGCGAAAAATTGGTTTTATAAGGCGGCTGAACAAGGGGTAGCAGATGCACAATACAATCTTGCCCGGATGTATCATATTGGTAAGGGTATCAAACAGGATTTAGATCAAGCTCTATTGTGGTATCGTAAAGCTGCAAAGCAAGGAGATACTAAGGCTTTATATAGTTTAGGACTCATGAATTATATGGGCGAAGGTGTTCAACAAAATTTTACCCAAGCCGAAAAATGGTATCGGGAAGCAGCAGAAAAAGGAGAAGTAAAGGCACAGTTCAATTTAGGACAGATGTATCATAAAGGAGAAGGAATTACTCAAAGTTTTATTGAGGCAAAACGGTGGTTTTATAAAGCCGCAGAACAAGGAGATATTGAAGCACAATATCGTTTAGGACTGATGTATCACAAAGGTGATGGTATAGTTCAAGATTTTACGCAAGCAGAAAAGTGGTTTCGCAAGGCTGCCAAAAAAGAACATGCTAAAGCCCAAAGTGCCTTAGGCCAATTATATTATCAAGGTAAAGGGGTTAAAAAGAATTCTTCTGAAGCCATTTACTGGTCTCGCAAAGCTGCTGACTTGGGAGTATCCGATGCACAAAATAATCTTGGTATGATGTATTATAAAGGCGATGGTGTATCAAAAGATTTGATACTTGCTTATAAATGGGTATCGTTGGCAGCTGCTCAAGGAAATAAGAAAGCGGTTAAAGGACGCAACTTTTTAATAAACGAGTTATCTGTCGAGCAAATTGCAAAAGGAGAAAATTTAATACGAAAATGGTCCCAAAAACAGTCTAAACAAAATCGTCACTAAAACACTCAGTTAATTCAAGGTTTTGCCATAAAATACTATGTTAATTCAACGTCTTGCTATTATTGGTATTGGTCTTATTGGTGGTTCTTTGGCGCGTGCCCTCAAACGTGCTGGTGCATGTGCCGAAGTCGTTGGTTGCGGACGTAATACGAGAAATTTACAACAAGCCATTGATCTGGGTGTTATAGATTGTTACGAAACGAATCCTGCCAGTGCAGTTAAAAACGCGGATATGGTGGTAGTTGCAGTACCATTAGGTACAATGGCTAAGACATTTGCTACTATACATGATGCATTGTCCCCGCAAGCCATTATTACCGATGTGGGTAGTGCTAAAGCCACTGTCGTTTCTGATGCCCAACAATATTTGGGTCAACATTTTTCCCGTTTTGTTCCTGCTCATCCTATCGCTGGTACTGAAAAAAGTGGAGTAGCTGCTTCGTTTGCAGAGTTGTTTGAGAAACATCGTGTCATATTGACTCCTTTACCAGAAACAGAATCACAAGCAGTTGATATCGTTTCTACGATGTGGCAAAAAACGGGAGCTGAAGTCGTAAAAATGTCAGTGGAAAATCACGATGAAGTCTTAGCAGCTACTAGCCATTTACCACATTTATTAGCGTATAATTTAGTAGATACTTTAGCAAAAATGGATAATCAAACCGAGATTTTTAAATTTGCTGCAGGTGGATTTCGGGATTTTAGCCGTATTGCCTCAAGTGATCCCCAAATGTGGCATGATATCTGTTTTGCAAACAAGGATGCTATTTTATCCGTTTTAGAATATTTCAATATCCACCTTACTCAATTAACTAAGGCTATTCAACAAGGCGATAGTCAACACATTAAAAATATTTTTACCCACGCCAAAACTGTCCGTGACAAAGTTTGTGGTTGAAACTCATAAAAAACCTCCGAGGTTTTAAAAACCTCGGAGGTTTGACTCCATGACAAAGTTTGTGGTTGAAAATTAAGCATCCCTCATAAAAAACTTCCGAGGTTGTTAAAACCTCAGAGGTTTGACTCCATAAAATAAGCATAAAAACTGATTGTAACAGATTTTGGGGACACCATACCCCCCTAACCCCCCGTACACGGGTGGAACCAAACATCATTCGACACTTTGCTTTAATTTTTCTATTTTGAGACTTCCCCCTGTGTACGGGGGATTAGGGGGCAAAAAGGTAGGTGTCCCAAAAATTCGTTATAATCAGCATAAAAAATAGTTTTTAGATTCCTATCCTTTTATTCATATCTTCAGTACGTTGCTCAACAATTTCGCGCACCTTCCCTGCTAACCAACGTTTTTCTATCTCCCAATATTGTGGTGTTCTTTTTTCATTTAACACAGCATTAGCAGCTAATGTAATAAGAATCGCTTGTGCCTTTTGAGTTTGAATATATTTCTTTGAAAATGCCGCCCAATCAATAATTGTATCTAAAGAATTCTTCTTCACATCCCTCAAATGAGGTTCATAAAAAAGACGATCAACAGAAGATAAGGAACGGGTAATTTGATGCTCATGTTTATCAACGACTTCAATAGTATCAACGGAACGATAGACTATTGCCAATAAGATGTATTCACTATTCTTATCTTCAATACTCGTTAAAAAATAACGATTACTTTGGTAAACCCCGTATTGTTTAAGCACCTTTTGGAAAAACTGCGTTGCGTGTTTCATCCGGGAAAAGACAACACCTGTATCACCATTGGCAGAAACTTCAGAAAGTCGCTTGCCGTAAGCCGCTTCATAAGTGTCATCTAATGTAATATCCGCTTGCGCTTTGACTAATCCTTGATTAATTGCTTGTAAATTCGTGGAAAGATAGTAAGGAACGGAAGCAATACCTTCAAGTAATCCTGCGGCAATCTGAAAAGGAGAAAGTAAGAGATGAGCTAAGCCTGTCAAAGCAGTTGAAAAACCATGTTCTACACTAGGCCCATTTTTGGGAGGGGTAGCACAAGCAGAAATTAAGCAAAAACAGAATGATGCAATCAATAATTGTTTCATAATTTGGTAATCCTGCAATATGGGTGATGTGATTTTAAGAAGTCAATAATTTCAATAAAGAATGGAACGAATATTGCTCATGTATCCCCTATAATTTCTATGGCTATTTCATCAAAAGGATGAAGATAACATATTTCTTGCTGTAAAATACAGCTGTGATGTATAATAACACTTGCTTTACATAAATTCAACACATACTTAGGTCTGACAGGCCTGTTTGAAGATGGAAAATCGAGGGTTTGAAAGAATTCTCAGCTTTTTATGCCAATCGTCTGAGTTATGGGGAGGTAGAAGAATTGGTAGAAAGACATACGGGTGCAAAACAACGTTGTTCCCAATCGGTTCAAAATACAGTTGTAGCCAAAGCACTAGAAGTTGGCAAACAGGTTGCATCTGGGGTGTTAAATCTGTCAGGGTTTTGCCAATTATTTTCTTTCTATTTTTGTTCCATTCGTTGCTTTTTAACCCCGAAGGGGTGTAAACGTGAATAGCCTTATGTGAAACATAAGGTAATACGCATATAAATCCTCAACCCTAACAGGGTTGAACAAAAAAAGTTTAATCATCAGAGTTGGTTGACGTTCATATTCAAACCCGTTGGGGTTAGTGTTACGTTTTCCTTTCACATAAGGCTATTCACGTTTTATACCGAAGAGGTATTTACGGAACAATTTCATGGTGAAAAAATATTGGTCGTTTTATAACAAATTTAACATACTAGGTTGCATCCGAAGCCTCAAGCATACTGGAAGATGATACTTTAGAACTTCCTGAGATCAATCAAGAAGTTGATATTTATGATGCTAGGACAACCGAGTCCTTAATCTTTGTAGATGGAATTGGCGTTAAAAAATAATCAGAAATGCGGGTGTCGAAGGAATCATGTGGTTCCGATATTGAAGAGGTATTGAATTACCTTAGAACCAAAATTATCGCTAGAAACAAGGAAAAGCTTCAAGAATTAATCACGTACATAGAAAAACACCAAAAAGAAATCATAGACTACGATCAACAAAAGAAAGCAGGTAAAGAAATTGGTTTAGAACCTGACCAAGAAGACGATGAAGAAGTTGTTCAAAATCAACTATCTTCTAAAGCCAAGGTTATTAAAAAAGTAGTAAGTAGTGGGCGTGTCGAAAAAGCTTATGACAGTGTTATTTTCAATCGTCAGAAACGCAAGGCCATGAGTTTTCGCCCAGTCGGAAGCCGTAGTTTAGCTATTTTGAAAGTAGTTGAGTTGAATCATAAGTGGCTAGACATTTGGTTCCCACCAAATGTTTTCATTATGTACCCTTTGAGCGAACCGGTGTTCTGTACTCTGAGCTTTTTTCGCTTTACTCTTTACAATATGTGTTAGGCTTCAATTGGTTTAATATTTCTTAATTCGTCATCAGTAAGAAATCGTGAAATAGACATAAATCTTAAACCAAGCGGGATTTCTAATGAGAAACTCGATCCTCTACCTTCTGAAATATCAACCGTTATATGCATATTCTTATAATATTCAAATTGATCCGATGCCATATAAAAGTTGCAACCATGAATTTCACCCAAACACACATCCCTGGAACCAATCAAAAAATCCCCTTTTTCAAAACACATAGGTGTCGAGCCATCACAACATCCACCACTTTGATGAAACATCAATTCCCCGTGCTTTTCCCGCAATTGATCTATAACTGCTTTGGCTTTCTCTGTCACTGATACCCGTTCTTTATACATAAAAACTCCAATCAAAAAAATGGACAACTCTTTAAGAATTGCCCACAACATGATGTATATTTTAAACGTTCAAGATTTCGGATTATAGCGTTTTCCGATTGGATAAAGTACAACCTCCCCTAAATCCCTTCCTTAATTACTGATGTTACGCAGATAGCTTCCAAACTGGAGTGCAAAATTCCTGATTATAACAAATTTTGGGGACACCCCCCTAACCCCCCGTACACAGGGGGAAGTCCCAAAATAGAAAAATTAAAGCAAAGTGTCGAATGATGTTTGGTTCCACCCGTGTACGGGGGGTTAGGGGGGTGTCCCTAAAATTATTTGAAGTACAGTGCGTAACATCAGTTAATTAAAGGGGGAACTTGTACCTGACGCAATCGGAAAACGCTATATACGAACTATTTATTGTAGGGGCAGTCCCTCGTGCTTGCCCTTTATCAAAAATCCGAAAACCTGAACGTTTGGAGTATATTTAGAAGAATCCTAATGGATTTTTATCATAAGACACCAATATATTCTTGGTGTGGCGATAATGATTGAGCATCATTTTATGGGTTTCTCGCCCAATACCAGATTTTTTATATCCACCAAATGAAGCATGTGCAGGATAAGCATGGTAACAATTACACCAAATACGACCTGCTTCAATGCCACGAGCAAATGTTTGCATTTGATGCACGTTGCGAGTCCATACACCCGCACCCAGTCCATATAACGTATCATTGGCAATTGCCAGTGCTTCTGCTTCATCTTTGAATGTAGTGACACTCAAAACAGGGCCAAATATTTCCTCTTGGAAGATACGCATTTTATTGTTGCCTTTGAACACAGTAGGCTTGATATAGTAACCATTGGGGTGAGTAGCATTCTTATAAGCTTCCCCACCAATCAAGATTTCCGCGCCTTCTTGCTTACCAATATTCATGTAATTCAGTATTTTTTCATACTGATCATTGGAAGCCTGTGCGCCCATCATAGTATTTGTATCCAATGGATCGCCCAGAGTGATCGCCTCAATACGTTTTAAACACCGTGCCATAAATTTGTCATAAATACTTTCCTGAATTAAAGCGCGAGAGGGACAAGTACAAACTTCACCCTGATTAAAAGCAAATAAGACAAGCCCTTCAATCGCTTTATCTAGAAAATTGTCATCCTCTGCCATCACGCTATCAAAGAAAATGTTTGGTGATTTACCGCCAAGTTCTAAAGTCACGGGAATGATATTTTCAGAGGCATATTGCATAATAAGCCGGCCTGTTGTGGTTTCACCGGTAAATGCAACTTTCTTAATATCTGGATGTGTTGCCAAAGGTTTGCCAGCTTCATGGCCAAAACCATTAACAACATTCAAGACACCCGCTGGCAGCAAATCAGCAATGGCTTCAATCACGAAAAGAATAGAAACAGGTGTTTGTTCCGCTGGTTTTAAAACCACACAGTTGCCTGCCGCCAATGCAGGTGCCAATTTCCATGCAGCCATAAGAATGGGGAAGTTCCAAGGAATAATCTGTCCCACCACGCCTAATGGCTCATGGATTTCCATGGAAACGGTATTTGCATCAAGATCACTTATATCTCCAGATTCAGCACGAATAACACTACCGAAGTAACGAAAGTGATCAACAGCCAATGGAATATCAGCTGCCATAGTTTCTCTAATCGCTTTACCATTATCCCAGGTTTCTACCAAAGCCAGATTTTCCAAACTTTCTTCTATGCGATCAGCAATTTTCAACAAGAGATTACTGCGTTCAGTCACTGAGGTTTTACCCCAAGTCTCAGCCGCCTTCCAAGCCGCTTTAACAGCCAAGTCGATATCTTTACTGTTGGATTGTGGCACTTGAGCAATGACATTTCCATCAACTGGGGAAGTGTTATCAAAATAATTACCGTCAACTGGGGCTACCCATTCTCCCCCAATATAATTTTCGTATTGATTTTTGAACACAGGTTTTTGATAAGACATGACATCCTCTTGTTTTTAATTGGCCATCAGTATGACTAACAAGCCAGGTTTCTCATGATGGCTATGAGAAAATCTAACATCGTTACAGTGTAAATTCTGAGAAATACTTATGCTGGCCATTTTTATCTCAGATTAACCATGAAATGACGATGAGTTTCTTGCCATCCCAAGTTATCTACTGAAAGGTGGAACCCATCCATTTCGATTAATTCTAACCCTATCTCTACTATTGTGTTGCTGAATAAAGCTAAGCTGGCATTGTTATTTGGAGCAATAGAAAACTCTACCGCTTCTATTTCTTGTTTTTCGTATTCTTTAAAAAGATGCCTGATGAGAGTTCTTGCGATGCCTTTTCTTCTCCACTTCGCATCTACAGCTATTTGCCAAATATAGGCTGATTTTCGTGGTTCACTACCAATTATTGATGATACAAATCCCATAATTCTATTAGAATCATGACCAACAAGGGTAACATTACCAAAGTAATTTGATAACACCCAATAAACAAAAGGTGAATGCTTTTCCACGTATGAGCATTCATTGATTAGATCAAGGACACTCTGGATATCTTCTTTTTTCAATGACTTTATGTTGAACTCCATAAATATTTCCTTAATAATCAAATTGACTTACAGCAAAATCGTTGAGTACAATATAGCATTTCCCGATTGCGTCAGGTACACCCTCCTCAATTAAGGAGGGGATTTAGGGGAGGTTGTACTTTATTCAATCGGGAAACGCTATATACAGAATTACTCCATTTCCATACCATTCAAAAATCCCCCGCGTTTACTCCAAAGAATTCCCGCTGAGATAAAAAATTATAGTGGGTTTCGCTTTTTTTGTCTATGATAGACGGTTTTTCTGTATCTTCTCTAAATTCTGTGGAAAAAACCTGACAGGTTTCCAAAAAATAAAAGGTTTGAGCAAGTTTACCCACATTTTTTGAGAAGATACGTTTTTCTCTTATATACCTCGTTTGTAATTCTACTTTGTTAAATTTCATGTAGGGTGGATAAAGCTTGTGCGTATCCACCTGATTAATCAAGAGTTTTTGTGGATACGCTGTCGCTTTATCCACCCTACAAGTCATTGATTTTATTAAATGTAACAAAGTAGAAGTAAATATACTAACATTTAGTTGGTGTGAGTAAAAACTGTTAGGTTGGGCAATTTATATACGTGGATTGAGATTAAAAGACATTTCTTGGTCAAAATATTCCAAATCATAAAACCTAATAATGGCTTCCGATTTAGCTTGTAAAATACCATTGACTAAGGTTTCTAAACTAATTTTGTTAGGTATTTATATATTTCAACAAAAAAAATTTATAATCAATATCTTTTTAATGATACTCTTTACTAATAAAAATATCAATATTAAAATCAAATCAATTTTTTAATTCAGTAACTGATGTTACGCAGAAAACTTCAAAAGTGAATACCTTCGTGCCAAATTTATTTTGCGTGGGATTGCACTCCAGTTGGCAAAATAAATTTTGCACTCCAGTTTGGAAGCTATCTGCGTAACATCAGGAACTAATTAAGATTTTTAAAACCTTTTAGTTCTCTGCTTGTATTTTTTTGGTATATTAATTTTGGAGAGTGAATGTTAATACAATATCTTCACCAAACCTTATATCTTCACCAAACCTTACCTGGGGCAAGATATTGGTTAATATCAAATTTATTGATAGAAATTCGTAATATGATGTAGTCTATGTATTACTCTCATAATACTCAATTAAAATATAGAAAAATAAATCATGAAATACTTACCGCATACAATAATGACATATCTCAGCAGGCTGGGTTATTGGTTATTACCACAAAGTTGTTTTTTGTGTGGTGATATAAGTCATCAACCTTTATGTCATGCGTGTTTGGCGGATTTACCTTATCAACAAACCGCATGTAATCGTTGTGCTTATGTTTTATGTTCTATTAGTGAAACTTGTGAAAATTGCCGAAGGGAGCCTGTTGTTTTTGAGGATGCTAAAACTGTTTTTGCCTATGAATATCCAGTAGATAAACTGATTCACGCAGCAAAGTTTCATCAAAATCTTGCCATACTAGATTTATTAGGACAATTAATGGCACAGTATATTACTGTTGAAACATTACCGGATGTATTAATTCCTGTTCCTTTACATCCGAGTGGTTTACGTAGTCGTGGTTATAATCAAGCATTGGAATTGGCTAAAGTCATTGCGCGATATCATCATATTCCATTGGATTACACGGCTTGTCAATGTATTAAGAAAAAACGCAAACAGTCAACACTTTCAGGAAGAAGTGAACGTCGAAAGAATGTGCAGGGTATCTTTCAAGTTAAACAGGTAAAGTCGCATTGGCAGCACGTTGTTTTAGTTGATGATGTTGTAACAACAGGTGAAACAGCAAATGAATTAGCTAAAGTTTTTTTACAAGCAGGAATACAACGTGTGAGCGTTTGGTGTTGTGCCCGTAGGAATTAACCATAACAGATGAGTACAATGGATTTGAGGATTGAACAGATTAATCGGGTAGAACAAGTTGATAATACCTCATCAACCCACCACAACTATATTTGCTTGATATAGCGTTTCCCGATTTAATTAACTGATGTTACGCACTGTACTTCAAAAGTGAATACCAGAGTAGTGCAAAATGAAATTTTGCTGATTGTAACAGATTTTGGGGATACCCCCCTAACCCCCCGTACACGGGTGGAACCAAACATC
>JAUCGK010000381.1 GCA_030378085.1 Candidatus Parabeggiatoa sp. HSG14 | reverse complement strand
AGCGATTGAGTGATTCAAAAAAACCGAAAATTTGAACGTCTGGAGTATAAATGGAGGTCACACCCTTTCTTAACTTGACATCAAGCCTGTTATTTCTATTTTCAAGAAGCAGTGTGCGTAACATCAGATAATAACTATATTTACTCTCACTTTTTTAAACCAGCATGTAACACCTTTACCAATTCTTGTTCTTTCCAAGGCTTGTTTAAACAACTGTGAAGATTAGCTTGTTCTTTAACACGTTCAACAGCATCTTCATCTGCTTGCCCTGTCAGCATAATTTTCACAATATTTGGATAACGACGATGCACATCAATAAGAAACTCATCGCCTTTTTTTCCTGGCATTAACCAATCAGAAACAATGACTAGAATTTCTTCACTCTCTTCTTCTACTAATTCCTCAATGAGTTCCATTGCTTCTTCGGCATCTTCGGCAAATTCGTAGCTATAATTTTTACCAAATTCTGTTCTCAGTTGCCGTTTAAGACTTTCTAAGATGATTTTTTCGTCATCAACACATAAAATAACAGGTTTAGACATTGGTTATTTCCTTTTATTATGATTAATTATTAATTGATGTTATGCAGTAGAGACACACGGCTGTGTGTCTCTACTAAATGGGAAGATGCTGTGTGTCTCTACTAAATGGGAAAAGACACCGTAAACGTTGTTTTGCCCTGTTGACTGTCAAACTTGATGTCTCCCTCATGTTTTTCAACAATTTTTTTGACAATATCTAACCCTAAGCCATTGCCTTCACCAGCGCGTTTTGTTGTGAAAAAAGGTTCAAAAATTTTATCATTAATTTCTTTGGTAATCCCTTTACCATTATCTATAATACTAACAAGCACTTGATTATCTTGTAGTTTGACATCAATGGTTAAAGTACCTTGATATTCCATTGCTTGCAAGGCATTATGAATCAAATTTGTCCAAACCTGATTAAGTTCATCGGGATAGCACAAAATCAATGGCAACGAAGCATAGTGTTTAATGATTTCAATTTTGTGTTTGAATTGGCTTTGATAAAGCGTCAACACAGTTTCAATGCCGTCTGTAATATTAGCCTTGGTTTTTTCTCCACTATGATCATAATGCGCGAAATTTTTCAGAGCAAATACTACTTTGGAAGCACGTTGAACCGCAGTATCAATAGTTTGTGAACTCCTTTGTAAACTAGACATTTTATAAGCAATGTCTAAAATTTCTTCACTATTTGCGTGTTTTAACAAGGATAAAAATGGTTCAACATCGTCATAAATACCCATTTCCACCAAAGTATCTGCAATCGTATCAGCATCATTAACATCATCTGCTTCTAATTGACGGGTTAATTTACGTTTCAATTTGCGTTCTTCTTTGGAAGATAACATCACTTCTTTTTCCAACGATTTTTGTAGTAATGCTAAGAAAGTAGGTTGTTGCGCTTTGGGTAATGAATGAAAAAATTCTGGCAATTGGGCAAGATTGTGAGTTAAGAAATTTTTAACACTACTCATCGCAGAATTGATCGCGCCAAGTGGGGTATTGATTTCATGGGCAATACCAGCAACCAATTGCCCTAATGCGGCCATTTTTTCAGATTGAATCAATTCTTCTTGAGTCGTTTTAAGATGTTCTAAAGTTTTTCGTAGTTCTTCGTTTTGAAGAACTAATTGTTGTTGTAAGTGATTCAGTTTTAAATGCGTTTCCACACGCGCAAGTACTTCTTCTGCTTGAAAAGGTTTAGTGATGTAATCCACACCACCTACAGAAAAAGCTTTAACCTTGTCAAATACATCACTTAACGCACTGATAAAAATCACAGGAATATCACAAGTTCTGTCATCGGCTTTTAATTTTTCACATACTTCATAGCCATCCATTTCTGGCATTTGGATGTCAAGTAAAATCAAGTCTGGCAACATTGATTGCATAAAAGAAAATGCCAGTTTACCACTGACAGCAGGACGTATTTTATAACCCTGTTCTGTCAACATTTGGGTTAATACCTGTAAATTGGCGAGCGTATCATCTACAACTAGAATAGTGCCTTTTGAATTTTGAATTTCTGTATCGTTCATATTTTCATGGTCATTTTATGATGAATTCTTGAATAAATGGAGTATTTAGTAAATAAGAATAAAACAACAAACTATGAGGATTATATATTAAGAAGGGATAAAACAACAACTATAACTCGACTATCATTTTTTTATAACCCATTGATTTTAAATGAGATATTATTTTAGGACATAAATATTCATTTCCTTAAAAATCAGTGAGTTACATATCTGAACATTCAAAAATGGATTGCTGCAAAGCCAAATATAGTTAAAAACTTGATAGTCGAGTATAAGGATTGAGTTAAAGCCATGATAAATTATTTGACTTCAGACATAGTACATTATAGTAGAGTGTGATTAAAAGTGCATGGAATGCTAATGTTCGGTTTCCAAAATAAATTTTGGACTCCATTAGACAATTGGTTTTTCGTCCTAAAATTTATTTGGGATGACTTGCCCATGCACTTTTAATCACACCTCATTATAAAAGGGTAACGTATTTAAAATCTAAAGTGAACGTAAGATTGATTAAACTTTTACGGTTCGATACCAATATTTTGCACGTTTACTTTGTTGCAAAATATTTGGCGCGGTACATATAATAATTTTAAATGATTCAGAAAAAAACAAGTGTTAA
>JAUCGK010000409.1:6297-21467 GCA_030378085.1 Candidatus Parabeggiatoa sp. HSG14 | reverse complement strand
CATTAAGCGTAAAGTGCCTCCCTCTTTTTGAGGCGAAGGATGATAATCCAATAAAGACAAGGTTAAATTCTTATCCATCTGAGTACGTTGCACATTACAGGTACTAATTTGTAACATTTATAGAATTCAAAATAACATTTCAGCTACTAAGGAATGTGCATGAAATAATTTACCCATAAGTTGGGGTAAACCTGACAGGTTTAGTTGTCGAAGTTATTTTGTGCATGTTCCTAATCTAAAATAATTGTTCTTAATCATAAAGCAGTTTTTAAAAGATATAATATTGATTTTGCTGAATTACATTGGAGATTAGATATTGCTTTTCGAGAAAATGAATCAACAATTGCTCCGGTAATGGTGCCTTACCACCTATCAGTTTTTTTAACTCCCTGAATATTAAGTACAACGAATTACGGGCCGATAAACGAATTAAAAACATCAATATTTCATAAATTTTTATATAATACAATTGATTAGGAAAATAAGTTCAGATTAATATTCGTTTATCGGCCCGTAATTCGTTGTACTAAACTGATAGGTGGTAAGGTAATGGTGCAGAAAACTTTGCGATTTTAAGGCATATTGCTTTAAACTTATTGAATAAAAAAGATACAGCATTGGCATTTCGATTCAACGTCTCAAAGCTGGGTGGGATGCTTCATATCTTGAAAAAATGTTATCAGGGCTCGCTTCATAGAATGATAGCCTTGATACCTTATCACCTTGAAATAAATTTCAAGGCGAGTGGTACTTCTGCATTAAAGCTTTTCCAAATTCTGTAATTCTTGCTCACTAAACCCTGCTGCTAATCGTGCTTCGATGTTAAAAGGGCCTTTGATTTGACTGGTAAAATGTTGTGTGACTAAATTCTGAAAAGTTGTTTCTGGATTTAAACCACGCTCTGCACAACAATGAAAAAACCAGTGCGATCCTATTTTCACATGCCCAATTTCATCGCGCAAAATGATTTGTAAATTTTCTATCATCAGCGATAAGCCTTGTGCCTTTGCTTTGGCGATAATGGGTGGTACTGCATCTAAACCACGTGCTTCTAACAGTCGAGGTATTAACGCCATCCTCATTAATACATCATCTTGTGTTTTAACGGCCATTTCCCATAAGCCATTGTGAGCCGTCAAATCGCCATATTTATAGCCTAATTGTTGCAATTGTTCGTGGAGTAACACAAAATGCATTGCTTCTTCATCAGCCACTTTCACCCAATCATCATAAAATGCTTTTGGCAAATCACGAAACCGATATACAGCATCCCATGCCAAATTAATTGCGTTAAATTCAATATGTGTTAATGCGTGCAATAAAGCGGCTTGCCCTGTAGGAGTTGCAATACTGCGGCGCGGCACTTCACGTGGTGGAACTAAACACAGATTGGGAGGTAAACCAGGCATTAAAATGGGTTCAGCAGGATTGGTTGTATTGAGACTTAATTCTCCTGCTTGCCAAGCTTGCACTGTTGTTTGGGTTAATTGGACTTTCTCGGTGAGATCAGTTTCCATAATGCAGCGGTAAGCTGCGTCAAATAGATTGTTCATATAATCGCAATGGTGAATGGTGAATGGTGAAAATCATTATTTAATATAATTATCAATGATTTAAATTATATAATTGTACTTGATGCAATCGGAAAATGCTATAAATGTGGATTTCAACTTTTTTTGGCACTGGGTCGTTAAATGGGAATGCTTCACAAGGGCAACCATAAAGGATTGCCCCTACAAACCATTGTTGTGTAGGGGCAATCCCTTGTGGTTGCCCTGATGTCATTTACCGATTTTAATCAATCCCACTCAACGACTCCAGTGCCACTTTTTTTGAGATGTAGAATAAAACGATAATTTCCAAATTAACGATAACTACTCAGCCATTTGTTCCAACGTTTCAGTATTTAATTTTTTTTAAGGAGTGACGCTGGAACGTCACAAAATGTGTTCCAACGCTGGAGCATTGGAACAAGGTTGAAATCAAAGACTTCCAAACCTAAAGGTTGGAACTCCAAGGCTTAACTCAATGGCATTGGAACGAGGCTGAGTAGTTACAATTAACGATACTGATAACTGACATGAAAATTGGTTCTTACACTCTAAAAAATCGTCTTATTTTAGCTCCAATGGCAGGTGTGACAGATCGCCCCTTTCGACAGTTGTGTAAAAAAATGGGAGCGGGAATGGCAGTGTCAGAAATGATTTCGTCAAACTCGCTACTGTGGGGAAGCAAAAAAACACAACGCCGTGCAAACCATGAGGGCGAAACAGAACCACGTTGTGTACAAATTGTCGGAGCCGAGCCAAGGTTGTTGGCAAGAGCGGCACAACATAACGTGGAAAATGGTGCTCAAATGGTTGATATTAATATGGGTTGCCCTGCTAAAAAAATTTGTAGTGTCATGGCAGGTTCGGCTTTATTGAAAAATGAAACATTGGTGAGTAGGATTCTTGAAGCTGTTGTTAAGGCTGTCGAGGTTCCTGTCACCTTAAAAATACGCACTGGTTGGGATACAGAAAATCGTAATGGGGTACGTATTGCACAAATAGCAGAACAAGCTGGGATACAAGCATTAGCAGTGCATGGGCGCACTCGTGCTTGTAAATTTAGTGGTGAGGCAGAATATGATACAATTGCTGAAATTAAAGCAACTGTCAATATTCCAATCATTGCCAATGGTGATATTCGTACCCCAGAAAAAGCCAAATATGTGTTAGATTATACAGGTGCTGATGCCATAATGATAGGACGTGCCGCGCAAGGTAAACCTTGGATATTTCAGGAAATTGATCACTATTTACAAACGGGCGAAAAATTACCTGAGCTTTCTGTTATTGAAATCCGTGACATTTTGTTGGCACACTTAGATAATCTTTATCAATTTTATGGAGAATATACTGGAGTGCGGATGGCGCGAAAACATTTATCTTGGTATAGCAAAGGACAACGAAATGGCGCAATATTTCGTAATACCGTTAATCGAGTAGAAAGTAGTATTGAACAAATTAACTTGACACGAACCTTTTTTGAAAAATTAGCGGTTACCCCATTATCCGAATCTATAGTTTTTCATATAAATAATTTCACACATCAAACCTGACAGGTTTTAGAAACCTGTCAGGTTTTTAATAGTTTTTCATATAAATAATTTCACACATCAAACCTGACAAGTTTTAGAAACCTGTCAGGTTTTTAGAAGTTATTTTTCTGAATGTCTATAGAATTTACGAGTTATTTTTCATTTTTATTCCTCTTTTCTTGGGGAATGCCTCACACCGAGCTGATAAGTCAGATTGGCCAATAAATTCATTTATATCAAAGTTGATGGCCAAAAAAACTCTGTTCGATTCCATAATAAAAGCTTTTTCAAGGAGATAAATCTTATGATTGATATGCTTATACAAATCCCCAGTTCCATTTTTCTGATTGAGTTTATTATTTTTTCAGTGGTTTGCATTTGGATTGCTTGGTTTTGGAATAATAATGGGGGAGTCTCAACGCATTTACCCAGCTTGACAAGCCTTAGTCCGTTTGAAATGGCTGCATTACGAGATGGGTGCAAAGGCGTTATTCAAATCGCATTGTTTAACCTTTGGCATCGTAACCTACTTATAACAACAAGTAGTGTTGGAAAAAAAACACAAATTCAGAAAAATGATGCCTTAACATTACAATCAGAAAGTCAGATTGAGGAAATTCTTTACCAATTTGCAACTCAACCCCGCGCTCCTGCTGATTTTTTCAAAGATGATTTTTTACAAGCGCGTTTGGATAGACAAATAAAACCTATCAATCAAAAATTGGAAAAAAAGCATTTAAAGCGTACTGGTTCCCAGAAAAGACAAATTTGGACAGCGTTTTGGATGACATTACTTCTCATTTTGGGATTAGGTAGTACAAAACTCTATTTTGATTTACTTTATGATCGCCCTGTGGGTTTCCTTATTCTTCTTCTCATTGCTCTGCCAATCATCACTTGGTTTATTTTGAAACCAGCTAACCGAAACACTTCATTGGGTTATCGTTACCAAAAAAAATTAGCGGAACATTTTGAATGGACAAAATATAACGATAATAATGGGATAGAACCGGATTTTCTTGTTGCTATTTTTGGTGTAAGTGTTTTAACGCATTTTGCCACTTTTTCTGTATTTGAACAAACTTTTTCAGATGATGCAGTGAATAATACTAGAACAACGAGTAGTGGTGGCGGTTGTGGTGGCAGTGATGGTGACGGTGGTGGTTGTGGTGGATGCGGGTAATGTCCATACACGCAAACTTATTACTTCAAGAGAAGGAAAAATGCTATGCGCCGCCCAGCATGTTA
The DNA here is from genome assembly GCA_030378085.1 of Candidatus Parabeggiatoa sp. HSG14. Lineage (GTDB taxonomy): Bacteria > Pseudomonadota > Gammaproteobacteria > Beggiatoales > Beggiatoaceae > Parabeggiatoa. The sequence continues at coordinate 17,137 of JAUCGK010000409.1, read as the reverse complement.
CTTCAATGGCATATCACAGAGCGTTGCAATTTGCGCTGTACCCATTGTTATCAAGATAATTATGCACGGAATGAACTCAATTTTGAGGATTTACTTAAGATATTAGCGCAATTTAAAACATTATTGGCTACTTTAAGTAAACGGCGGGGTAAACGGCTTCATGCACATATTACTGTCACAGGCGGCGAACCGTTTGCGCGGCATGATTTTCTTGATTTATTAGAAGTGTTTGTCGCACATCGTTCCTTGTTTAGCTTTGCGATTTTGACAAATGGCACATTCATTGATATAGCGATGGCACAACGCCTTCGTCAATTAGCTCCCTGCTTTGTTCAGGTAAGTATTGAAGGAATAACCGCTACTCATGATAGTATTCGTGGTGAAGGCAATTTTGCTCAAACGATTACTGCCATCAAAAATTTACGGCGTGAACAGATTCGTACTTTCATTTCTTTTACAGCACATCGCAAAAACTGCCATGAATTTCCAAAAGTAGTTCAATTAGGGCGACAACTAAAAGTCAACCGAATATGGTCAGATCGGCTAATTCCTTGGGGAAGTGGTGTACAATTACGTGAACAGTTAATGACTCCGGCTGAAACAAAAGCCTTTTTTGAGATAATGAAGAAATACCGAGACAAATGGACTTGGTTTAACCATACCGAGATTGCAATGCACCGTGCATTACAATTCCTTGTCGGAGATGGACAACCTTATCATTGTACAGCAGGTGATACGTTATTGACTGTTCAACCCAACGGTGATCTTTATCCTTGTCGAAGAATGCCGATTCGGGTGGGCAATTTGTTGGAAACACCTTTACTTCAATTATATGACACTTCACCACTTTTACAAAAACTTCGTCATCCAGAACAAGTAAGCGAAGGTTGTCAAAACTGTTTTTACGCAAAAGTCTGTCGAGGAGGATTAAAATGTCTGTCGTATGCGGTGACAGGCGATCCTTTTAAAACTGATCCAGGGTGTTGGTTATAGTAAAAAGATCGGGAGAAAGGTTATTTTTTGTGTTAACCTTTTCCATTTTTACAATCTATAAGTTTTTCATAAAAATAACTTCCGAAAACCTGCCAGGTTTTAAAAACCTGGCAGGTTTATAGCGAGAAATTATTTTTAGTCCAAAAGATTCAAATCGTATTCACTACAACATTGTTTTACTTCTTCGCTTGCCCACGGCGAAATAATAATGCCACCCACTTTTTTATCAGGATTTTGCAGTTGTATTAGTTTTACCTTCATAGCAAAAATATCAACATCATCTGTTCTAGCTGTTGATTTCACTTCAAAAACGGTTAACTTCCCATTCTCTGCGATGATATCCACTTCGACGATTTTACCCTTTTTCAGATAAACCAGTCCTTCCGTATCCACAAATTTTTGGCGTAATCGGATACTTTCCGGTTTAATGTCAGGATTGTTCAAACCATAAGTCAAAATACTTGCAAACACTTCTTCAAGCTTTTGTCCTTTTTCAGTGCCATAAGTACCTGCTAACATGTTGAGTCGCATATCAAACTTAGTGACTTTTTCGTCTATCTTATCCACAGTGGATTCCAGTTTGATGACGCGACGCTTGACATCAAGAAGGTCATTATGTTGTTTGTCGAGACGTTTATCAACTTGCTCAAAACGTTTATCAATCTGTTCAAAGCGTTCATCAATTTGCCCAAAGCGTTTATCAACCTGCTCAAAGCGTTTATCAACCTGCTCAAAGCGTTTATCAACTTGCTCAAAGCGTTTATCAACTTGCTCAAAACGTTGATCAACTTGCTCAAAGCGTTGATCAACTTGCTCAAAGCGTTTGTCAACCTGCTCAAAGCGTTGATTCATTTCTTTGTGCAGAGCATCAAACCGTCGTTCTGTCTCTTGATGGTAAGCATCAAGTTTTTTCTCCAGCAACTCGAATCGTCGTTCTGTCTCTTGATAGTAAGTATCAAATTTTTGCTCCATCAATTCAAACCGTTGTTCTGTTTCTTGATGGTAGGCATCAAATTTTTGCTCCATCAATTCAAACCGTTGATCCGTTTCTTGATGGTAGGCATCAAATTTTTGTTCCAGCAATTCAAACCGTCGTTCTGTTTCTTGACGACGCACTTCAAATTGTTTGTTTAGAAACTCAAACTGTTTATTTAGAAATACAAATTGCTTGCCCATGTCTTCATGTAGCAATTTAACTTCATCCAACAAATGAATAAATTCATTCCGCATGGGAAATTTATGGGCAAGGATACCTTCGATAGTGGTTGCTATTTCAGGTTCTTCATTTAATAATTGCGGCAAAATCCCAATAATATATTCTCGGATTTCACTAAAATCCTTTTCAGCTAACATGTTTGCCTCCAAAATGATAGTATGAAAGCAGCTATTATACACTAAGAAATATAAAAACCAAGCACTATGAATTATTTTGCTAACCGATTGTTAGTAAAAACGATTTTAAAATTCTATCAGAAGCATTATTTTCTGTTACGATGTTGAAAGTCCTTTAAGGTAATCCCAAAAAAATAATTATCCCAATTTTTACATACCCCCTCAAAAGCGCGTCTGGTTTTATTCCCCTCTTAAAAAGGGTTAGGGGTGTGTTTGGGATAATTTATTTTTTGGCTTTTCTTAAAATAAACCTACCACATCTCAAAAACACGTCAAGTTTTCCCTTTCTCTATATGCTGAAAATCAGCACTTGTTGCTGAAAATCAGCACCTAAAATTGCTGAAAATTGATATCTATAGTTTATAACTTATTGAAAAATAATGAATCACTGTTTGGCATTCTTTATGTATAAGAGTATTTAAAAAATAAAATGAAGCTTAAAAGACCTTACAAACAAAGCTTCGCTTTGAACTCTGTAACGAGATATTTAGGGCTATAGCAATGCAATTAGAGAAAAATATTATCAACATAGTCGTGGTATTTTCCATTGCTTATTTGATCACCACTTTTTTAATGCCAGAAACTCAAATGTTGCTTTGGGCAACCGCTTCACTTATTGTCGTTAACTACGCTTTATCGATAATCTATCTATTTCGTCAAGGAAAAATTACTATCAGCGTTACTTTTCTTAATATTGTCCAATTAGCACTTTTTTGTCGCTTACATGTATTTATTCATGATTTATTGGGAGCGTCACATTATATTTATGCAGTTGAGCCAAATTGGTATGATTGGATTGAACTGGTCGCTGTTCACGTTCTACGAGCCGTAGATTTATTAGATATCTTAGGTGCTTATGGTGTTCATTTACAAAACATCAAACATCACAGCTTATTGACAGGTATCATGCTCTTTGGTATGCACATCATGGTGGATATTTTTCTTTTAGGGACTATTTTTATGATTATCAGCCAACGTTCTGCAAGTCAGCAAGCTTCTACTATGATGAAAAGGGAGCAATTTATAGATCACTTCAAAAATCTATTTAAACTTCTCAAACGTGTCCGCATTGTGGGATTAATAATGACAAGTCTATTGATACTTGGAACATGTATAATAGGACATTGGAACTTTGGAGACCTTATTTTATGGCCCTTGGATAATATTTTGAGAACACTTGATTTTGGGGATGCTTTTCAAATTTTTGATTGGCGTTTACACAATATAGAAATGAATATAGGTTTAGCAACCTTGGCTGTTGTTTTTCGACTCTTTATTAGTTTTTTTTTGTTTGGTCCAGTAAACCGTTTTTATCTTTATCTGTTGAAAGGACGTGGTAAAACAATTGACGAATTAGTAAAAATCGCTACCTCCTCCGAATCTTTAGAGGAAGTGGATATTGCTATCAAGGCATTAATAAGATTTGGTCCACCTGTTATGCCTTATCTTGTACAAATATTCACTGAGAATAAAAACAGTATTATTCGGCGGTTTGCTGTGGAGGCTTTAGATGAAATAAGACCAATTCCTGCGTCAATAGTGCCTCATCTTGTAACAAGGTTGGTAGATAGTGATAACAGTGTCAGAAATGCTGCTGCTTTTGCTTTAAAAGGATTCGATCCACAATGGCAAAAACACAAAAACGTAATCAGTAGTACTTCCCATATTTTAGAAGCATTGAAAGATGATGAACCTGATGTTCGTTTTGCGGCTATAAACGTGTTAAATAAAATTGATTGTTCTGTTGAAGCAATCATTCCCCAACTTTTGGAGGCTTTGGGAGATAACGAAGCTAATATCCGTTTAGTTGTTGCTGAAATGTTGAAGAAAGTCGATTTTACGACTGAAAAATTTATGCCTTCAGAAAAATTTATCCCCTATTTTTTAAAAGCATCAGAAGATAACCAGGCTCATGTCCGTTTGATAGCCAAAAAAATGTTAAATGACATTAATTTTAATAGTGAAAAAGCTATTTCCTCTCTTATAGAAATGTTGGGAAATAATGAAGTTGATGTCCGTTTAACTGCTGCTGAAATATTGAAAAAAACTGAATTCTCTACGGAAAAAAACTTTTCTGCCGAACAAGTTGTTTCCCCTCTTTTAAAAGCACTAAAAGACGATGAACCTGATGTTCGTTTTGCGGCTATAAACGTGTTAAATAAAATTGATTGTTCTGTTGAAACAATCATTCCTCAACTTGTGGAAGCTATGGGAGATAACGAAATTGCTATCTGTTTAGTTGCTGCTAAAATATTAAAGAAAATTGATTTTGTTCCCGAAAAAAATTTTCCTGTTGAGAAAATGACTCCTTATCTTTTAAAAGCATTGACAAATAATATGACAGATGTTTATTCGGTAGCTGATGAGATGCTACAGAAAATTGATGTTACTTTTGAAACAAGCTTTAATTATCTTGTAAAAACATTGGGATATGATAAAGCTGTTATTCGTTTTGCTGTTGCTAAAAAAGAAAAGATAATTCCTCATCTTGTGAAATTATTATTAAATGATAAGAAAAGTGTGCGAGATGTTGCCACTATGCTTTTAAAAAAAATTGACCCTCATTGGCAAAAGAATAAATTGGTGGCTAACGCCATTCCTTATTTGGTAAAAGCATTATCAGATCGTCAAGCTTTTGTTCGTCGTATGTCTGCTAAAACGCTAGGACAAATAGGGAAAATGGCAGTAAAAGCAATTCCCGCATTAGTGAAAACACTAAAAGATGATAGTCAGTTTGTGTCTTGGGCTGCGGAAGAAGCATTAAATAAAATTGATCCTGCTGGGCAATTGTAAAAAGATAATAAACAAAAAATATATGCGGTATACTCGCTCATTTCCAGTTAGTAATTTTAGTCACTGTTTTTAGAGGAAAGAAGATTACCAAGATAAATCTTGGATTCCTTTTTGTTTGTCTGGAGTCCAAACTTTAGTTTGAGATTCTGGAGTTCAAATTTTTAAAAACGATACCGCAATTCCACCCAATAATTGAGTCCTGCTAAAGGAAGATCGTTAGGTAAATTGGAATCTAAGCTGGGTGAACGAGCATCGGTATCAAACAGGTTTCGTACACTCACTGCAAAATTCCAATGTCCTAGAATCTCTTTGCGATGTAACGTTAAGTTGATTGTAGTATAATCATCTACAGGAGAACGAGAATCGCCAAAAATTCTTTTACGTTCTCCAATCCAATTAAGTTGGGTATCTAAATACCACTTAGGATAAAACAACCAATCAATGCGTAGGTAGGCTGAATGTTGAGGATAATTTCCTGCATCTTGATCATGATTCTTATCGGTGGCTTTAACAAAAGCATAATTCGCCAATAAACTGGATTTTTTTGTCATTTTCCAACGAGTTTCAAATTCTAATCCATGTCCTTTTTGAGTGCCTACGTTAGCTGTTTTAAAAATACCTTCAGATGCACCTTGTACATATATAATTTTATCCACCCATTGATAAGTAAATAGATTAGTTGTCAAATGCAAAGCGTTAGTGGCTTGATAATCAAAAACTAACTCCCAAGAATCAATGGTTTCAGGCTTGACATTAGCATTACCAATAAATCTAGGATTGTTAGAAGAGTAGAGTTCTGCAAATCCAGGTGTCCGAAATGCACTCCCATAAAGTAATTGAGTGGTTAAATCCAATCGCGGCTGCCACATTAATGCAATCCGAGGATTTAGAGTAGAACCAAAATCAGAATATTCATCATAACGAATGCCTGTTGTGAGTTGCCAACAAGTGGTAATAGCCCAAGTATCTTGAAGAAATAAATGCCAATTCTGTCGATCCATTTCTGGTATCCAAGCATAAGGTGTATCACTGACATTTATTAAACCTTCTTCAGGTGGAAGAGGTATAGCCGTCATCGGATCAGTATTGGTATAATGTTCAAATTCGTAAAGATCACCGTAATGATATCCCCCCCCTAATTGGATTTGATGTTTCTTTAAACCTCTATAAACACCAGACAAATTAAAATTGCTATGACTTTCCGAAGCTGCTGTATCAAGAATAAAGCCATGCAAATAAGCACCACCAAAAGATCGGGGAGGAAACAATGCTTGATTCTTAGTTTCATAGCGGGTATGGTAATAATTGACTTGTGCCATCATCTCCCAATTATGAGTTAACTCCTTGTTATGGTAAACGATATCCACATTAAATTTTTCGTTTTTATATCGTCCTAATGCATCTAAAGCATCAGCCATACCAACGCCAGCACCCATATTCGATTGTTCCTGATAATATCCATGTAAACGCCAATTCGCTTTAGAAATATCCAAATGACTTTCAAGACTCACTCCTTGCACATTAACCTTACCGGGTGCAAGAGAAACATCGGGATCAAAATTTTTATCAAGATGGGTTTGGGCATCAATATCAACAATGCCTTTGTGTCCATCAGTCGCTTGATACTCTGTTGCTAACGCAATATCAAAGCCACCATAGTTTCCCCCATGTAAAATCCAAGCATTTTCCATGTAAAATTTACCAGCCCCAATACTGACTTCAGTGCCTTCAATATTTTTTCCGTTTTTAGTAATGACATTAACCACACCAGCAAACGCTTCAGCACTATAAACAACTGAACCTTGTCCCCGAATAACTTCAACTCTATCAATCGCATTCACCGACATGCCTGTCCATACTAAGCCTCTATTCCCATAAATTAAAGAAGTAATGGGTACTCCATTTAGTAACATGAGTACTTGTGGATTTTGCCCTGAATACATACCTCGAATCGTATAAATAGGGCTGTAAAGAAAAGAAGAATATTCTGTGTGTAATCCCGGTACCATTTCCAGTACTTCATTCAACGTAATTGCACCAGTGGCTTCAATATCTTGTGCAGTGATAACTGTCGTAGCGGGAGGCGCGTGAAAAGTGGTTTGTTCAACCTCAGAGGATACTCTTTGCTTCTTGGTTTTTACTAAACCGTCAAACACATCAAAGGTATCATCAAGTGCAATTTCCACGTTTTCAAATCTCTCTGCAAAGCCTTTTGGCATCACACCTATTATCAATAAACAGATAATAATAACTTTAGTTATCAACGAAGAACGAAATAAATCAAACAACTGGATTTCCATAATTTATCTTAGTACTTTAATTTGTCAGTTTGTGGATAATTGGTAATGGGTAGCTATGCTAAAATAGGTTAAAACTTACTGCTTTTTGATAAGCCATAAAAGCTTTTACATCGCTCCCTCTTTTTCACTAAGATATTGGTTTAAAAATCTTTTAAGTTTTCTTATCTTGAAATTTTTGGCTAATTGACAAACTTCTTGAATAAACGGCTGTAAGTGAGGATTATTTTCTAATAATGCCTCTGCTGTTTTTGTAACTTCATGTACATCACCTATATTGGCAAATTTTAACAACATTTTTATTTGTTTAATGTTTGGCGGAATTATTTCAGAAACTGGTGTAGTAATTTGTAAATTATCAGTTTGTTGGGATATATCGTAAATCCATTCCAGCGGACAATGTTCTGCTAAAATTTGAAAAAATTTATTAATGTTTAGGGGTTTGGTTATAAATGCATTGTAGCCGGCTTCTAAGCCTTGTTCTTGATAATCCAATACTTTGGCTGATAAAGCAATTATACAGGTTTTTTTGAAATTATCGTTTTGGCGTAAGCGTCGTGTGCATTCTAAGCCATCCATTATTGGCATTTTTAAATCCATGAGAATAGCATCAGGGCAAAATTCATTGGCTTTTTTCAGTGCTTCTTGTCCATTATTGGCCTCCAATATATTGAAACCTAAAGGAATAAGCAGATGAGTTAAGATAATGCGATTTTCCCATTTTTCATCTACGATTAAAATTCGGAAATCTTTCTTTTCCTTTTTTTGAGATTCTTTTTTTCCTTTAATATTAAAACCAATGATAGTAGAGGTAATCTGGTTGTTTTTAGGCGAACTAAAATGACATTTCTGTAAAGGTATTTCAAACCAAAAATGCGAACCAACATCCAACATACTTTGTACTAATAATTGTCCACCCATCATTTTTATGAGCTTTTTACAAATAGGTAGCCCTAATCCTGTGCCTTCAATTTGAGCTTGTTCGCTCACTTGTTGAAAAGGCAAGAAAATGGTTTCCAGATGCTCTGCCAATATACCAATCCCTGAATCTTCGACTTCAAAACGAATTATACCCTGATGCCATTCTTGAGAGGGATTAGGGAAATGTTGATAATTGACTTTAAAACTCACCTGCCCTTTTTGAGTAAATTTGATGGCATTGCTTAATAAATTAAGCAAAACCTGCCGCAATCTCTTTTCATCGGCATAAACAACAGTGGGTAATTGGGAAAGTGGTTCATAGAAAAATTCAATTCCCTTCTGTTCAGCCCGTATTTTAAATAAATCCGCAATTTTTTTTAAAAATTCAGGCAAAAGAAAGTCTATGGGCATAAGTTTTAATTTGCCGGCTTCAATTTTAGAAAAATCCAAGATATCATTAATGAGAGTCAACAAATGTTCACCACTATATTGAATGACTTGTATACCTTTTTTTTGTTGATTAGTTAAATTTCTATCGTTATTTAAAATTTGTGCAAAGCCTAAAATTGCATTGAGTGGAGTACGCAATTCGTGACTCATATTGGCAAGAAACGTATTTTTGGCGCAATTAGCAAGCTCAGCAACTTGTTTAGCCCGTTTTAATTCTTCTTCAGTTTGCTTACGTTTAATAATTTCTTGTTGAAGTTGCTCATTCTTTTCTTGAAGTTGCTCATTTTTTTGTTGAAGATGTCTTTGCAAATTTCGTAAATTTAAGTGTGTTTCAACACGCCTAATTACTTCTTCTACCTGAAATGGCTTAGTTATATAATCCACACCACCCATAGAAAATGCTTTTACTTTGTCCAATACTTCGTCCAAAGCACTGATAAAAATAATAGGAATATCATGGCTATATTCATTTGCTTTCAATTGTTTACAGACTTCATAGCCATCTATTTCTGGCATGATAATATCAAGCAAAATCAAATCAGGGGAAATCGACTGTACCATCGATAGTGCTTGGACACCACTTTGTGCTGGAATAACTTTATACCCTACAGCATTTAACATTTCCATTAAAAGGCGTAAATTATCCAGCGTGTCATCAACAACTAAAATAGTTCTTTTTGATATATTTATTTTATAATCACTCATTTTTAATTAGCTCTAGTCAATGCTTGATGATAAAAATGACTTTGGGGAAGGGATTTTTAAATTAAGGTATACATTATTTCTTAATGTCTTCTAAAATAATCCTATTTCTTCCCAATTCTTTGGCTTTATAAAGTGCATTATCAGCAACATTGACTAATGCTTCAGGTAATTCTATAAGGTTAGGAATAGTGCAGGCAACACCTATACTTAAAGTGACATATTTATTCACGTCAGAATTTGGATGAATAATATTGAGAGTTTGTAAGTTTTTTTGTATAAAGTATGCTATTTGCGTAGCACCTTCAATTGGCGTGTTAGGTAAAACCACGATAAATTCTTCACCGCCATAGCGAGCAACTAAATCACCTGGACGGTTAACAGCACTACTCAGTGCTTCAGCAACCTGTTGTAAACAGTCATCGCCTGCTTGATGACCATAGCTATCATTATAATATTTAAAATAATCGATATCACACAAAATAACAGAAAGTGGCGTTTTTTCACGTATTGCCCGTCGCCATTCTCGATGGAGATATTCATCTAAACGACGGCGGTTAGCAAGCTGTGTTAAGCTATCTAAAGTTGCCAAACGTTGAAGTTCCTCATTTGCATTTTGAAGTGCTTCTGTTTGAGCCTGTAATTCTTTTTGTAGTTTGCGAAGCGTTAAATGGGTATTAACTCGTGCCAAAACTTCTTCTTGTTGAAATGGTTTAGTAATATAATCCACTGCACCAAGTTTAAAAGCTTTAACTTTATCCAAAGTATCTGATAAAGCGGTCATAAAAATGATGGGAATTTCTTGAGTCTTTTTCGAGTTTTTGAGTTGGTTACAAGTTTCAAACCCATCTATCCCTGGCATGATCACATCTAAAAGAATCAAGTCTGGGTGTTCTTCTTGTGCGTTTTCCAAGGCATCTTCACCATTTTCAGCGACTAAGATTTTAAAACCATGAGACATTAAAAAATCAAATAGGACACCAATGTTTTCTTGTGTGTCATCGACAATCAATAAGGTGTCTTTTTGGGGTATGTAAGAGGGCATAGTCAGTTATTTTCTACATGTATTGTTTTAAAAAGTTTTTGAGTTTTGTCACTTGAAAACCTTTGGCTAATTGACAAATTTCTTCGACAAAAGGTTGTAGTTTTGGTTCCTCTTCTAAATGCGTTTTCCAAGGCATCTTCACCATTTTCAGCGACTAAGATTTTAAAACCATGAGACATTAAAAAATCAAATAGGACACCAATGTTTTCTTGTGTGTCATCGACAATCAATAAGGTGTCTTTTTGGG
>JAUCGK010000409.1:0-6206 GCA_030378085.1 Candidatus Parabeggiatoa sp. HSG14 | reverse complement strand
GTATGTAAGAGGGCATAGTCAGTTATTTTCTACATGTATTGTTTTAAAAAGTTTTTGAGTTTTGTCACTTGAAAACCTTTGGCTAATTGACAAATTTCTTCGACAAAAGGTTGTAGTTTTGGTTCCTCTTCTAAAAATGCTTTTGCTTTCATTGTTACTGCATGAATATCACCTGCCCTAGCGAATTTAAACAAAGCTATCATTTGCTCAGCATTAGGTGAAATCATTTTTTCAGCAGGCGATTTGCTCTTTTGTTGATTTTCATTCAAAATAGCAGTTGTTTCATAAATCCATTCCAAGTGACAATGTTTAGCTAATACTTGTAAAAATTTAGCTCTATTGATGGGTTTAGCCAAAAAAGCATTACAACCTGCATTTAAACTTTCCTGTTGTTCACTTTCAAAGACACTCGCTGAAAACGCAATGATAACAATTCCTTTTAAATCAGGATATTGTCGTATGCGTCGTGTACATTCTAAACCATCCATAATGGGCATTCTTAAATCCATGATAATAACATGAGGGTGAAATTGTTGTGTTTTAGTGAGAGCTTCTTGCCCATCTTTTGCTTCTAAAATCTTAAAGCCTAAAGGAGTTAATATTTTGTTTAATATCAAACGATTTTCCCATTGATCATCTACCACTAAAATTTTAAAATCTTCTTTTAATTCATTTTGCGAAAGGGGTAAGGTTTGTAACAAAGTCGAAGAAAAATGAGGGAAAATTTTAAAACCCGTAATAATAGGTTTTGATACGTTGTTGTTAGGCAAAGCCATTTTTTCTTCTAATACTATTTCAAACCAAAAGAGACTGCCTTTGCCAAGCATACTTTTTACCTGTAGTTTTCCCCCCATCATTTCTACTAATTTTTTGCTAATAGATAATCCTAAGCCTGTCCCTTCAATGTAGCGACTATGCTCCTTAGTTTGTTGAAAAGGCAAAAAAATTTGTTCTAAATAATCAGCCGCTATACCTTCTCCAGAATCTTCTATTTCAAAGAAAAATTTAACTTTATTTTTTGAAATAGTTTGATTTTTGTAAACATTAAAATTGACACCACCTTGCTTGGTAAATTTGACTGCATTACTTAATAAATTGAGCAATACTTGCCGCAATCTTTTATTATCAGCATGAACAGCTAAAGGCAATTGATATGAAGCATTGTAGTTAAATTCAATCCCTTTTTGTTCAGCCTGCATTTTAAATAAATCTACAATGTCTTTTAAAAATTCAGGTAAACGAAAGTCAATCGGAACCAACTCTAGTCTACCTGCTTCAATTTTAGATAAATCTAAAATATCATTAATCAACATGAGCAAATGTTCGCTACTACGATGAACCAGTTGTATGCCTTCTTTTTGTTTAATGGTAAGTGTTTTATCGTTATTGAATATTTGTGTATAACCTAAAATACAGTTGAGTGGAGTACGTAATTCATGGCTCATATTAGCAAGAAAAGCACTTTTTGCATGATTTGCGGCCATCGCTTTTTCTTTAGCAATATCAGCTTCAAGGCGTAATTGTTCAGAAATTTTCAAAGTGGATTGAAGCTCTCCTGCTAAGCTTTCAGCTTGTTTTTGTGCTTCGGCAAGTTCTACAACACGTTGCTGTAATACGGTTTCTATTTTTCGACGAACTTCAATATGCCGTTCCAATTGAACGTTGACTTGTGTTATTTCGTAAGTCCGCATATTGACAAGTTGTTCTATAGTAGCGGTGTAGCCGGTAGAAACCAATAAAAATGTAGTTACCAAACTCACAAAAAGTAAACTGGTTACTAAAATACCCCATCCTTGCCAAGAACGACGGTTAACAACATAAGCTTGCGTTAACGAAAACCGCAATTGCCATTCGCGTTCTCCTACCATAATAGTTGTATGAAAGGAGATATCCGTTGGAATAACCTTCTCAAGAGGAGTAGTTGTATAAAGTAAACGCTTTTCAGTGGATTTTGTACTATCCTCTATGTAGAGTGTTATCTCCATCATGTCCAAATGTTGCCAAGTATGTTTGACTAAATTATCAATGTCATAAACGGCAGTTATAAAACCTTGAAGGTTTTTTTGTCGGCTATCTATTGTGTTTATAGTGGTATTTTTTTTATAAATGGGTAAAAACACCAAAATGCCATATTTTCTACCCAATTTTTGTTTCAATTCAATTTTTTGCAATTCAATAGGAGCAGTTGCTATGGCATTTCCCGTATCGCGTGCTTGATTCAAAGCAGTGCGATAAATTGGATGAGAAGCCACATCAAATCCTAGTACTTTTAGCTCATTTTGTTGATGTTCGATATAATGAGTGGAAATATATTCAGAACGTGTCTTCGCACGTATTATTTGTCCTTGAGAGTTACGTTCTACAATTTGAAAATTGGGATAATTTTCATGACACATTAAGGTTTCATAAGCTTCACGTTCGTTATCCAGTACTCGTTGATTCCAAGATAATAGTTTAATATTTTGATTTTTTGAGATAATAGGCTGAGTAAACTGATGAAATTCTTGTTGAGTTACATGAACGGAACTATTAAAAAAATGACTGGTAACATGTAAAAATTGCAATTGGTTGTTAATATGGGCTTTTAAGGTTTTTGCTAAAATAGTCGCTTTCCCTTGAAATTCGCTTTTAAGATAAGTGTATTCCAAACTATTAACATAAATATGGCTAATCAATACGATGATAAATGTGATAGTGAGAGGTAAAGCAACAGAAATTTTTCTGCTTTTCCATACTTCACGCGGTTCAGCCGTCCAGATAAACACCAATGGCGTTATTATTAATACACCAATACTATCTCCTATCCACCATGTTCCCCAATTGTAAAGAATATTTGAGCCAACAAGAATACCGTTCACTCCCAAAAGGCCAGTAGCAATTGTCGCATTGACTAAACAACTGATTGGCCCACCCAGTAACAAGAATTTGAAAACATCGTTTTCTTTGGCAAGTGCGTTAGGAAATCCAATAAAACGCCGAATCAAAAAACTACCCAACACTGCTTGTAATGCTGCACCTAAGCCAATTCCAGTGACTAATAATAATGAGGTTATCACTGAGGCGGTATTTATTACGTCAAAAAAAACATCAATACTAGAAAAAACCGCACCAAACATCACGCCTGGCCAAACCCTATAGCCAAATAATAAAATGCCAGCCAATGCTAATCCCGCCGCAGGCCACATTGCTATAGCATAACCAGGGGAAATAGCTAACAATTGTGTGAGTTTAGCAACTATGTAATAAATGATAGCTATACCAACTACACGAGTTAACCAGCCCGTAAAATGTAAAGAAGTTTGATAGTTTTTCATTAATTGTTATTTATATTATTTTTAATTCAATAAGTTATATAAATTATTTTTTCTGTCTCTCATCTGTGATTGTGTGCTTTAAAAATGAAAGAATTTTAACGTAATTATAATTGAGTTCCTTTCCGAAAAATCATTTTTATCTTGGGAATTGGATTTAGAACTTGGGAATACAATGGATTTTCACTCATACTTTAGACGTTCAGGTTTTCGGTTTTTATCGTTTCGGGAAATCGCTACGATAATGAACGAAATAATGACTCCGACATCGCATTTTGAAAATCCGAAATCTTGAACGTTTGTAGTATATCTAGTGCAGGAAGGCGGTTTAAGCAGAAATAGATTGCAAATCTACTCATGTAGTTAATTTGTCAGATAAATATTTTGGCCTTAAGACCTGCCAGGTTTTGAAAACCTGGCAGGTCTGATAACTTTGATTTTTCTGAAAGTCTATAGGTGGTTTTTAAGAAATAAAAAGTTAATAAAACCAGGCTCTAAATCTGACAAGTTTTTAAAATCGGTTTCACTTAAAAAATTCATTCCTAAGTAACTACTTTGGCAACAAATTTCAAAATACTACCCGCATAAGTCACCGCTTTTTTACCTTTGATAGCTGCGTCAATTGATTTATTCAAATCGCTTACTGCTGTTTCTACTTCTTCAACTGTTAGAGAATTATCTAATACTTGTTGTCCCATATTTTGTTGAAGCGCATTGATAAGATTTTCTGAAGTAGCCGTGTTGCTTTGCTCAAGAACATCCAGTTGCGCTTGTAAATCCATTAACTGCATTGCTTGTACTGTGGTGAGTTTAAGCAATTGCTGAGTAATTTCCCAGTCAGGGTCCCATTCTGGAGCTGGCCCTTGCAAAGCTTTTTCAAATTTTTTGATTTTGTTTTCGTCCCACATTATCGTGTTTACTCCTTTTTGATTATGGCACTACTTTTTTTACATTGGAAATCTTTTTATTGTTTCTTAACAAAATCAGATAATCCACCAGTCAGGAGATTAATAGCTTTACTCTTGACTTTACCATTTTTAATATATCTGTCGCTCAATTTACTCAGTACGGTTCTTATTTTGCTTTTATCTATACCTGTAATAATCGCATGAAAGGTGCTTTTCAACGGGCGTTCAACCTTTGAAAAAGTCGCAATTGAGTGAGCAAGCGTATTCGCTAAATTGAGTTGCCGATTAAAATCTGTTTTCAAGGCATTCAATAATATTTGGGTACTCTTAATTGATTCTCTACGTGATGCCAAAATGGGATCATAAGGAAGAAGTTGTTGTTCAGCTTCTTGGTAATACTGTGCGTTGTTCTTATTTATTCTTTTAAGTGTAGATAAGGTTTTGAGCAATTCACGTGCTTTTTGTGGTGTAAAATTTGCGTCAGTGGCTGCTTGATAAATCCAACCTTCGTTATATTTTATTTTTTCCAATTCAGATTCTCCCACACCACGAGCAAGAGCAGCTCGTACAAAACGGTAACGTTCAAGGTATTTCGCACGTCTCACATTTGAATATTTTTTTGCAGCTTGCTCAAATAGCGTATCCCACGTTTTGTCAGCGATAAGTAATGATGGCCTAACCACTGAGACTATTTCTAATTGAGTATTGCCAATTTGTTGATAAATCATGGCATTACTTGATGCGATAAGGAGAGGTTCATAGAGTGCTAACAAGATACCTACATGAGTTGTTAATTCATTAACATTTTGCTGATTTTGGAGAGCAACAGGTTTGAGTGTTTGGGGAGAAAAGGAACATCCCATTAATGTGATTATCAAACATCCCATATATAAAATATACTTCGTTGTCTTAATTATCTGATTCATAAGAAAAAATAATGTTCCATCACTATAAGTGTTCGGGATTTTTATCGTTCCCAAATTTTATTTGGGAACGCACTGCACAAGAAGCTTTGCTTCGATAAGACCATTTAATTTATGTCTGACGAATTTTTAGCAGCCATTTTGGGTCTTCTTGAAGCGAAGCTTCTTGTGCAGTGCGTTCCTAAATGAAAATTTAGGAACAATAAACCTGAAGGTTTTGACTCCATCGCTCCCGCCAAACCTGAAGGTTTGGACTCCATCGCTCCTGCCAAACCTGAAGGTTTGGACTCCATATTACCCTTTTATTGCGATTTTTGAACCATACCTGTTAATTAATTTAAAATTTATAGACTAAACTGCTTGTTATAGAAGTATCTGTATTTTTTTTACCAGACACAGGAATATGAATGTAATCTACTTTGTAATTGAGTTTAATGTCAATTGTTTTATTGACGTGGAAAACTGTGGACAAAAAACCATCCATCTCATAACGATCCGAGTCGGAAAAATCTAATTCATAATTAAGTTCCGTTTGAAATGAAATATTTTTCATGAGTGGATAACCGCCACGATAGCCCAGCAGTAAAAAATTACGATTTTCATCCTCGCCAATTGTGTATTCAGAAAATTTTCTTTGGTAACCAATTCTTGTTTTAAAATACTTGTCACCACCTTCCTGAAAAAAGCAATCTTCCTGAAAAAAGCAATGTAAGTAGCCTGTTCCTAATCTCCATTCGTGTTCGTAACCTTGGAATATATTTTTATAAGAAGTCACTTTCCCATAAATACCTGAAATATCAGTTAGGTTATGATTATTTGACAAACTGATTTCTCGTTTATCTTCATATTTTTCATCATTTTTTTCATCCACTTTTTCTTTTGCTTTGAAAACAGTAATATTCTGATCCCAAGTATGTTTTAATTGAAATCCATAGTGGAAATTTTGTTTATCAACATTACCTGAATCTTTAGCCCAACCAATTGCCAATTTTCCAGACATTGAATTTAAGAAAGAATACTTAGCTACATTATTCTTTACTATTTGAGAAAAAGAACTGTTTTGT
>JAUCGK010000380.1 GCA_030378085.1 Candidatus Parabeggiatoa sp. HSG14 | reverse complement strand
TTAGATAAAAGAGTCAAAATTCAGTAAACGTTTAACAATTACTTCTCAATTTAGTGTTCAAAATCAGTATCTTCTATGCCAGTGACCTCTATAGTACAATTAAAAATTGCCTGTTACCTTTATTTAAACCCTACCAAAAATCAACCCATTAACACTCAAAATTTAAATTTATGGTAAAGTTTTCTTTAGGATTACAGGTAACTTGTGTCATACTATATAGTTTCTATTGACTGGTTGACAAGGATACAACATGGATTTTTTAATTCAGAATGCTTGGGCAGAGGCCGCACCTTCGGCCGGAAACGCGGGTTTTATCAATCTTGTAATGCTTATAGTTTTGTTTGGGGTATTTTATTTTTTATTAATACGCCCACAAACCAAACGAGCCAAAGAGCATAAGCAGATGGTAGAGTCACTAGCAAAAGGTGATGAAATCATCACCAATGGTGGCTTGTTAGGCCGAATTACTAACATAGGCGATAATTTTGTCGTGCTTGAAATTGACTCCAATACGCATGTCAAGGTGCAACGTCAATCAGTTGCTACTGTCATGCCAAAGGGGACTATGAAAAACACATTGTAAACACGTTTTCTTTAAATAACTTTTTAGACTTAAAATAAGCCTATGAACCAATACCCACTTTGGAAATATCTATTGATTGGGGCTGTGATTTTTATTTGCACTTTATATGCATTACCTAATCTTTTTGGAAATGACCCGGCTGTACAAATTTCTCCAGCTTATGCACGAGATATGAAAATTAGTAAAGCTGTGCAAGATAGGGCCGAGAAAATACTTGAGAAAGCTGATATCGCTTATACCCGTGTAGACAGAACACCAAAACAATTGTTGTTCCGTTTTAAGGATACTGACACCCAATTAAAAGCCTATTCTCTTTTATTGGAAGAGGCTCAATCCAAAAAAGAGGCACTATCAGGATATGTTGTGGCACAAAATCTGGCATCCGCAACGCCAGATTGGTTGAGAGTGTTTGGTGGGCAACCTATGTATTTAGGTTTAGACTTGCGTGGTGGGGTGCATTTTTTAATGCAAGTAGATATGGAAAGTGCTATTCGTCAAGATGAAGAAACCTACGTCAACGAATTGCGTACACTATTTCGGAGTAAGAAGTTGCGTTATAAGGGCAGTATTACTCGCGTAACTGAGGGCGGTGGCATTAAAGTTATTTTTGACACGATTGAAAAACGTGAGACAGCGAAAAAACTCATTGAAAAACAATACAGTGATTTAATTATTACCGAACAGGGCGAAATAGATGAGTATCGTTTGTATATCACTTTTAGTGAGCAGTCTCTTAAAGAACGTCGTCAAAAGGCTTTGGAACAAAATATTACCACCTTGCGTAATCGCGTCAATGAATTAGGTGTCTCAGAACCGGTCATTCAACGCCAAGGAGATGATCGTATTGTTGTACAATTACCGGGAGTACAAGATACGGCTCGTGCTAAAGAAATTTTGGGTGCTACTGCGACATTGGAGTTTCGGTTAGTTGCAGCTGATGATGAAGGTGGACGTTTATACAAACGACGTGATGGGACACCTGTGACTTTAAAACGCCGTATTATTGCAACAGGTGACCAAATTAATGATGCGGCTGCAACAATTGATCAACGTACTGGACGACCCGCAGCGGTAGTGCGTTTGGATAACAAGGGTGGAAAAAGTATGCTTGATACCACTCGAAAAAATGTTGGCAAACCTATGGCCGTTGTTTTTATTGAGTACCACGTTGAGACAAAGATAGTCAACGACAAAAAAAATGTTATTCGCACCAAAACAGAAGAAGTCATCAATGTTGCAACCATACAAGAAGAATTTGGTAATAATTTTCAAATTACTGGATTAACTTCTGGTGAAGCTAATAACCTTGCATTACTTTTAAGAGCAGGGGCACTTAAAGCTCCAATGGAAATTATTGAGGAGCGTACTGTAGGACCTAGCTTAGGCCAAGAAAGCATCGATAAAGGCTTATGGTCCATTATGTTAGGTTTTATTTCTGTGATGTTATTCATGTGGTTACGCTATAAAAGCTTTGGCTTGGTAGCAAATTTGGCTTTGCTCATGAACGTTATCATTCTGGTGGCTTTACTGTCTCTATTACAAGCAACACTGACTTTGCCCGGTATTGCCGGTATTGTTTTAACACTGGGTATGGCAGTTGATGCTAACGTGTTGATTTTTGAAAAAATACGTGAAGAAATCGCTAATGGCAATTCCCCTCAAGCTAGTATCCATGTTGGTTATGAAAAAGCCTTTATCACAATATTTGATGCCAATCTCACAACTTTGATTGCAGCTATAATGCTATTTAGTTTTGGAACCGGCCCTATTAAAGGCTTTGCCATTACTTTATCTCTAGGTATTATTACTTCTATGTTTACTGCTATTATGGGTACTCGTTCTGTAATTAACTTATCTTATGGGGGCAAAAAACTTGCTAAATTACCCGTTTAATAATTGGTAATTGGTAATACAAATGATATAGTTGAACAAGTCATTGAAAAATATTGTTATTAAAATTGATGATTTGATATGTTTCTCTCTTACAATACCTTCACCAATTAAAAAATGGATGCTATTTTCGGGGTTTTTGATTTCTGGAAATTGATTGTACGTCATAAACGAAATAACAATTTTTGACATTGGTGAAGGTATTGTCCAATACATAATTTTAAAT
>JAUCGK010000529.1 GCA_030378085.1 Candidatus Parabeggiatoa sp. HSG14 | reverse complement strand
CTTCCACTTTACCCAGGCACTCCAGTTTTGACTTCCTAATAATCCATAAAAATATTATGGTAATACCAGATTCTTTAAAAAATTATTTTATTTTACAAAGACTTAGGCTTAAGTTGGCGCGTATGGGTGTCTCACCTGTCGTTTTGAGTGATATGAGCAGTGGTTACAATGTGGCGGAACATATTTATTTGGAACCTGAATTTAACGATTTGTGTGGTTTTCAAGAACAAGAAATCCAAGAAGTGCTTTCAATAATTGTTAAAGAATGTGATTTACCTCAAGAGACGCACTGCCGTGCGTCTCTACTCATGAAAACCTTTTACAATGGCTATTGTTTTAGCTCTTTATCCACAGAATTAGTCTACAATCCCACTTTGACTTTGTATTTTTTGAGCGTGTTTCAAAGACGTTGTCAATTTCCAAAACAACTGTTAGATAATAACTTAGCGATGGACAAAGGAAAGCTGACTTATATTTCAGATTTGCCTTATGGTGAAGAAGTGATTGTCCAAGCATTGAATGAAAACCCACCTTTAAGCCTTAAGCAATTGGCTTCTGGTTTTGGGATTGAAGATATGCTCAAGTCAGTTAAAGACACCCAATTTATGGTTTCATTGCTATATTACTTTGGGATTTTAACCTTGAATGGTGAAAATGAATGGAAAGAAATGGTTTTTAAAGTGCCTAATTTGGTTATCAGAAAGCTCTATGTTGACAAGCTTAAGGACTTATTCCTCCCTGAAAAGCTTGAGCAAAACCAAGCCCAACTTTTAGCGAGACAATTTTATAAAACAGGAAACTTGCAACCGATTTGTGATTTTATGGAGCAGCATTATTTCAAAGCGTTTGATAATCGTGATTACCAGCAAGCCAATGAATTAACCATTAAAACCGCTTTTTTAACCGTGCTTTTTGATGATACCTTTTATATCATGGATTCAGAAACAGAACTCGACAGACGTTATGCGGATTTAACGATGATTTTGCGCCCGGAACAACAATCGAACCTGAAAAACGTTGTACTGGAATTTAAGTATGTCAAGTTAGGCAAAGCGGATTTAACGGGAGAGAAAATCAGAGAAATGAATCAAGATGAGATAAAAGCAATTCCATTGGTACAACAAAATTTCCTTGAAGCAAAAACACAATTGCTTGACTATGAAAAACGCTTGAACCGCAAATACGAAAACACCTTGCAATTGCTTATGATAAGCGTGGTGGCGTTGGGTTTTGAGCGGGTAGTGTGGGAGAATGTTCTGACTGATAATTGAGACGATGTAGTTATTGTTTGTTCTCGTACCAATGAAAAAACTATAGCATTTCCCGATTGCGTCAGATACAAGTCCCCTCCTCAATTTAAGGAGGGGATTTAGGGGAGGAAACGCTATAATAAAACCTAAAAATAAACCTGACAGGTTTTGAAAACCTGTCAGGTTTGACAGTTTACAAGTCCCCTCCTCAATTTAAGGAGGGGATTTAGGGAGGTTGTACTTTATCCAATCGGGAAACGCTATACAAGAAGGAGAGATAAAAAAGGATTAAACCGAAGAATCCCCCCGATTTAATCCTTTATTATATACAATCCTTGTAGTTCACGGTTTTAATCCTTTATTATATACAATCCTTGTAGTTCACGGTTTTAATCCTTATCAAAATACAAAACCTGACAGGTTTTGAAAACCTGTCAGGTTTACAGATTTTAACTACTCAACATCAAACTGCATTGGCTCAACACCATTATAATGAATCGTGCCATCATTAAGTTGAATACCGATATGAACTGTAAAACGACCCGGCATACCACTTAAATCTCCTTCAAAAATTGACACATTTAAGCTATTTGGCAACGCATCCATATCTTCAGCAGCAGTTAAACTACCAACGGAGCCATCCCAAGCTTGCCATTTTTTGCCATGACGGCAGTAAGACGCTGAACCATCAGCGGTTTGGTGAAAACCCACCATCAGAATTTTTGCCCTTTTACCCACTTGTGTTGAAAGCGGCGCAATCGTGAGGGAGAGTTTCAACTTCTTCGCGTCTTTTTTGGAGAGCTTGGCACGGTTAGGCCGTTTTTTGCCAGCGATTTCTAATTTGCCCGTGAAGCAAGCTGAACTATCAACCAATTCATTGGTATCAGTGTTTAAGGCTTGCGCCTTGGTTTCACATTTGGCTTCTGTCACTGGTTTCTCAGTAGTGGTTTCATCTTTGGGCGGATTGACATATTCGATACCGTCACCCAAAATCACGCCCTCTTCTAAAACAACATCATTGCCGATGCGGACATTTTCTAAGCGCGTTCCCGCTGGAATTTTTGCAAATTCAATCAGGGCTGGTACTTCGGCATCGCCGGTAATGGTGCCGAGGAATGTGCTTCCGCTTACATGAGCATTTGGCCCCAATTTGACGTTTCTGAAAATACCACCGGTCGTATTTTTGACGCGCCCACTTAATGTCACTTGTTCAACTTCTAAGCCTTGCAATGTGGCATTTTCCAGCGTGGCATTCTGCTTGATGATCACATTGTTCTCAATCACCACGTTTGTCATAAGACTACCGCTGTCAATGATTACGCCGTTCAAGGTAGCGGGTGCTTTTTCATCTCCCAAAATATGGCCCTTCAAAATAATATTACCTTGAATTTGGGTATGTTTATCTAGGCGCACATCTTTGAAGAAAGCATCCGGTAAAGGGCTTCGATTAACAATTTTACCAGATAAGCGTCCCTTGACTTCACCGT
>JAUCGK010000408.1 GCA_030378085.1 Candidatus Parabeggiatoa sp. HSG14 | reverse complement strand
TCCATAGGTTTCACCTATGGCTATTCACGTTTCACCCCTTCGGGGTTAATTTCAACCCTGAAAGGGTTGAATGTGAATAGCCACCGGTGGAACCGGTGGAACTTAGAAGCACCTTGCGTAACATCAGATATTAAGTACAACGAATTACGTGGATAAACGAATATTGCTCTTAAATTTTTTCCTGATTATACTTTAGACGTTCAAGTTTTCGGATTATAAAAAAGACTAAAAACGCCGGTCAGACCTGACAGGTTTTTAAAACCTGTCAGGTCTCAAAAATCCGAAAACTTTAACGTTCAGAGTATAATTATATCATATCAAAATTTATGAAATATTGAGATATTTAATTCGTTTATCCACGTAATTCGTTGTACTAAACGGATAGGTGGTAAGTCTTGATGATTACTTTAATAATGTCACATTTCAATTAGGGCGTAAATCTCGCTTTTTCCAAAATAAATTTTGGACTCCAAAAATCGTGTTATTCCGGACTCCAAAATTTATTTTGGATATATCGCGTTATTCCGGAGTCCAACAAAATTTATTTTGGATGTAATGTGACATTGCCAAATTAAATAACCATTAACCATTACTATAACTGACTGCGTAGTTGTTCGATGGGATCAACCCGCGTTGCTTGACGGGTGGGAATAAGTGCCCCAAGCAGTGAAGCAAACAGTATGATGCCAATCGTTTTTATAAGCCCGCTTCCTGTAATCGTTAAGGGGATTTCGGCAATTTGAGCGGCTTCACTGAAAGGCGGAATAATATAGCCAACTGCCCAATTTGCGATGGGTTGAAGTAGGGTAAAGCTGAGCGCAACGGCTATAATAATGCCTGTCACAAGTCCGGCAAAACTGACCATGAGGATTTGCAATAGGTACAAACGACCAACTTCCAAGCTGGGCATGGCAAAAGTACGGAGGATACCGATATCTAAACGTTTGCGCCAAACATATCCCATGCCAAAGAGGGCAACATTAAAAAAGCTTAATAGCATGACTATGATCGAGCTGGCAATGACGAAAAAGTTAATGGTGGGCGTGATACGATTAAGGGCTTCAGTGAGACCAAAGTTGAAAGGTTTTACCGAAAGATTTTTGCCTTGTGGATCGGCGGTAATCTTCAATTGTTCACAAAATGCTTTTTCTTCTGGTTTCTGTTTAATGGCACACATTACTCGTTGGCGGCTTTGGGGGTCTTTGTAGTAACGCAACCAAATGATAGCTTGGCTATATTCTAAGTCTTTTGAAAAACGATCCGGAGCAGTGGGCAGTGTAATGTAATCTCCCCGTTTCAGCAATTTTTGAAAACCATCGTTATCATAATGGAACATGAAACGACTATTTTCTTTCACTATTTTAAATTCAGGAAAAAGGGGTTGTCCTGTAGCATCCACAAATTGAAGTCCATACGAAGGATGCCAGTCATAACGTTGGCTATAGTAGTAAGCCTTAGCCACATCGTGATGAAACCAAATATCGGGATACTCTTTATCGGGCTGATCGATAATACCGGAAACAGGTATCTGCCGAGATTCAAACGCCCTAAAATAGTCCTTTATTTGAGGATCATGAGATGCCAAGGTGCGGAGAAACTGGATATTAAGATAAAGCGTTTGACCACTTTTGATGGCTTCCAATTTCTCGGCACTGATATTTAAGCCCTTTTCGTCACCCAATATCCGTTTATTAAGTATTATCTCAAAATGACGTTGATTAGGATCAGTACTGAATTTTCCTTCCTTCCCCCAATAGCGAATACCAAAATCAGGGTTAAGCATCGGATCATCTGGCGCGATAGCAAAAGCTCTTAACAATAGCTTTTTCTGCTCGGTTTGGGTGATGCCTTTAACTGGAAGTGTTGGCCAAATATCGAACCCGTTGGTAAAATCTTCAGTAACCCATGAAATGTTTTCCACATCGCTCCCTTTGGTAACGAGTGTTTTAAGAAAAGTTTGTTGATCATCGGTAAGGGTTGCGGAACTTAAAGAGTGTACACGCAATGTACCCATCATGGGCCGCGCCTCTTCTAAAGAGCGTTCAACAATAGTCTCGACTGTTGATGCCAATGCAAATAAAATCAATAAGGTAGCCGTAGCAAACCAGATACTGATAAAACCGAATATCACTTCACGACGCCCCCGATAATATAAGAGATCGTGACGAATATAGTAAACAATAGAATGCCAATCCATAATAAATTAAGCCCTCCTTAATTAAAGAAATGTTGAACCGCTTTGCTACAGTGTTGCCTAATATCTTCCAAACCTTCTAATCCCCGATGAACTAAAACTGAGCCTTCATCGGGGGTTTCTTTTACCAAGTAAACAATGCGGTCAGCATAATAGGCTGCAACACAAGGATCGTGGGTTACTAGAACCAACGCATTTTGCCTTTCTTTGATAACAATGTTGAGAAAAGTCTCCATGACTCCCTTAGCAGTTGCACTGTCTAAATTCCCTGTGGGTTCATCAGCAAAAACCACCGCGGGACGGTGGATTAAAGCACGTCCGATGGCAACTCGCTGGCGTTGCCCGCCGGAAAGCTGATCGGCACTTAAATTACCTTTTCCTTGTAATTTCACCGCGTTGAGCATTTCATTCTCCAAATGGTGAATCTCCTTCACGGGTTTGCGTCGCAGACGTAACGGTAAGCCAATGTTATCAGAAGCATTAAAGTTGCCCAACATAAAAGGAGTCTGAAAAACGAATCCAAAATGGCTGCGTAATGTGTCACGGGAGATGGGTTTAGTGGTGTTACCTTTTTTCAAGGTCAATCCGTCAGAATCAACGGTATATTCTTGATCCTGAAAAACGTAATGAATTTCCCCCGCTGTTGGTGTATCCAGTGAAGCGAGGAGATTAAGCAGCGTACTTTTACCAGAGCCGGATAACCCTAAGATGGCTAAACACTCACCTGGATAAATCTCCAAATTAATTTCTTTGAGTACTGCTTCTTCTGGATAGTTAAAAGAAAGATTGTCAACCCGGATGATGGGTTGTTGGGTATTAGGCATTGTTATGATTTCCTCGTTAGCTTATTTTTAGACCTGACAGGTTTTTAAAACCTGTCAGGTCTGCCGTATTCTTAATTAATCACCGGTATTCCACGCCTTTAAGTACTCAACCAATTCATCATACCAACGATTACTTGAGGTAAAGCGAATGAAATCAATTCCTTGTTCAGCCCATGCCTCCCGTTGAGATCGCTTGGGAAGCCGACGACTTAAAATAACCAGTGGCTTTTGCAAGGAAAGGCGATTGATCTGCTGTTCCAAATCGGCAATTGATAAACGATGTGCGAATAAAATAGTCAAATAACGTCCACCTTCTTGCCACTGCTGTTTTTCTGCCAAAGCTGAAAGCACTTGTGGCACTTGCTGCGAAAAATTGGCGTACCGAGACTGACTACGCATATTTTGTATCGGTTGGATTAACTTATTAAAAATTTTTCGGTTGTCTGTCTCAGAATTGACGGTTGTGCTACTGTACTCATCCAAATTGATCTTGTGTGCGTCATTGACATCAAGAAACCAAGTATGAAATGTCATTTCTTGATTGATAGAACGCAAGAAATCCGCAAGCGGCTTAGCCAATTGTCTGGCACGATAATCCCAGACACCACGCCACTCGCCTTGCGTGTTCACAAACACCCAATTAATGTGGACAGTGTCGGGTTTAGGTGGAGGAACTATTGTACACTCTGATTCCACCACTTTATCAGACGTAGCGAGTTTATAATAGGTATAGTTCTTGCATACTGGCGGACGATTTTGTTGAGGCGAAACAGGGATGCCATGAGTAAACAAGTGATCGCGCCTTTTGTCAAAACCTATGATTATGATATCGTCTTTTATGGGAGGTGCTGTTAATAACCAAAGCGGTTTATCGTCATAAATACGGTTAAAGTAGCGCGTTATATTAGTACGACGATCAAGCACTGCATAAGGATTATCAGCAGTACCTTTGATAATATTGCGGTGACTTAAAGGGAATAAGCGGGGCAAGTCACCACAATAAATCGCCAATAGTGCTTGATTATTAGCGAGTTTTTGAGGAATAGAGATCGTTTCATTAAAACCTTGTAGGGTTATTTGTCCTCCCAAGAGATCAAGAAAGCTTATGTTATTTTCGCCATCACACTTAAAATACCCGCCCTCTTTAATTTGGCATTCCAATTCGTTATTTAACAGCCAACGCATTTCCCGCCATAAACTGTCTTTAGGTAGGTGAGTCTGTAAAAGACGGGGAGCCGGTACGACTTTAATTTCAAACGAATGAGCAATTTCTTCTTTTTGTCCCTTTGTCCACAGTTTTAACCCAAGCATATCGGTTGAATATTTCTGTTTGTAAAGACGTTGGCATATTTCATCTGGAATTTCGACGGGGGTAGAACTAAAAGCAAGCGTGGCATAGGGAGAAATAGGCTCAAAGGTTAATGAACATTGCTCAAAAGACAAATCGCTGGCCAATATTTTCCAAACGCCTATGTCATCGGATTGCAAATTGCTCAATGCTCCCTTAATCTGCCAGTCTGTCGAATCAGTATGAAAATCGTCAAGCATGAAATCAAAAGATAACAGTAATTGACGGGTATCAATACTAATACCATCACCAGAGAGTTCGATCTTGATTTTGTTTTGACTATCAAAATAGGGACAAACAAGTTGGGCACCATTGACAAGATAATTGATCCAAATTTGAGCCTTTTCTTTTTCAATTGGGCAATGGGTAGCCCAGTCAACCATCGCATTATCGAGATAAAGAACAGTGGGCGTTATATTTTCTTGCCGCACCGCAAAAGTCAGTTCGCCAGCTTGAGTGTTCAACTCAATTAATTGAAGAGGTGCTTTTAAAGCTTTAGTTTCTTTTGGCATTAAGGTAATTTCTGACTTAAGCTCTGAGTTAGGCAAAAACCATAATGGTAAAGACAATTGCTCCGCGTCTTCAAGCGGTGTGTTTATCTCAAAAAGGTTTTCATCACGCCAACGAATTTCAAAGAATAATGAATGCCCACCGAACAGCCTGGTTAAAGGTACTTGCTCTTCATCATCAGTAAAAATCTGATTATTGATTTTAAGAGAATAACGATCCTCCCAGCTTGTAAAACGGGTAGTGGATAATTCCTCAAGCGATGAAACTCCCCTGCGAGAACCCGCTGTTAAAACAACAAGCGCATCAGGCTCAAGCTCAATAAGCCAAGCCAGTAGATTCTTGGAAAGTCCAGAATAGGGAACACGCCATGGCCAAAAATTAACATCTTGTTCTGGATCATCAGTCTTTAAGGCTTTTGCTAAATTCTTTAAGGTTTTAGCATAGATCGCCATCTCTTCTACCGCCCCGCTTTCAGTGCCTATTCCAATTTGCCACTGTGTGTAGTCGAGCATGTTGTCCTTGTTCGTTGAGTCTCCAGAAAAATCTTCTTCTGCGACAAACGGTACGAGTTCTCCAGTTTGGGTATTGAGTACGACAACTTTCTTAAAACAATGGGAGATTTGAGATTTTGTTAGTGTACCTAAATCATGCAGGGAGATTTGAGGTTCTGTTAGTGTATCCAGATCATATTGATATGGAGAGAGTACATACAACGGTTGTTGAGAAGACACATAAATCACCAGCGCATTCTTATCAATTTCTGATAATTCTTTACACTCAGCACTTGAGTTGTCTATAGAGTGTAATGCGGTGGAGTTGTCGGGAGATTGTTGGGAGATTGTTGTTGTGTATGCCTGAATGCCAATACTCCAAGTGAGTAGTAGGCAAATTATTAGGAAATTGGATGACATGTTCATATTGAAAGCTCCTGATTATATTAAGGAAAGAGGATTCAATAAAACCCGAAATAAACCTACCAGGTTTTTAAAACCTGGCAGGTTTGGACATTCAAGTTTTGGAAGTTATTAAAACCTCATTCCTAAACACTGCCATAAACTGAACTTTTCTTGTCATTTCGACAATAGGAGAAATCTTTTGTTTATCAAGGAATTTAAGATTTCTCCTCTCGTCGAAATGACAAAAGCGCAAATTGTAACAGTGCAAAGTATATAACGAATTTTAGGCTTTGTTAAAATATCTTCACTGAAATACAAAAACTAAAAAAATTTCGACTTGTGCGGTTAGAAACCAATTATTTTCAAAAATAGGTTGTTTAGGAACGTACATGAAATAATTTATCCAACTGTTAAATCAAACCTGACAGGTTTCTAAAACCTGTCAGGTTTAGTTGTCGAAGTTATTTTATGCACATTCCTAATTGGCAGAGGTGAGTTTTATATCCATTTTACCCACCGCTAAAATCATTTTCAGTGCTTCATGGGGGGTAATATCAATTTCCTTCAATTTACAGGATTCTATGATGACTAGCCTACCCGTTGTAGGTGTTGGTGAGTTTGGGACATAAACAAATGATTTATTACAACCATCATTCTCTTGAAATTCGTTAGTCACTAAACCGATTTCCTCAGAATCAGTCGCTGTATCTTTGTAGAGTACGACTGCTTTAAATACGGCTTCATCACCAGTATCATATCCCAAAATCTCTTTGATGGCTTTATATATTTGTCCAATTGCAGGAATGCGTTCAAAGACGAGATCGATTTTATCCCATAGATATTTGCCAATAAAAGAAGTCGCTACCAAACCAACCAAATATAACATGACAAGTGCTATAATTATTCCTAAGCCAGGGAAATAAAATTCTAAGTTGGCAATACCTGACAGTGATAGGCTCTGTTCAATGAATGCCACTGCAAGAAATGTACTGACGATTGGCAACATTGCAATCATGCCTGCAATGAAATTTTTAGCAAAATGTTTAATCATAAAGATACCTTTAATGGTTAATTTGGTAATGTCAGATAACATCCAAAATAAATTTTGGACTCCAAAAACTGCGTTATTGTTTCGTTCCAAATTTATTTTGGAAAAAGCGAGATTTACGCCCTAATTGAAATGTGACATTGTTAAATATAAATTTATCTACAAACTGTCTCTCCCATTTTGGTAATATATTAAGGAGTCAGGATTTTATAATCCCCAAAACTGGAATGCTCAAACCTGACAGGTTTTGAAAACCTGTCAGGTTTAGTTTCGTATATTATTAAATCCTAAATCCTAAGTAAATACACATTAAAATCTTTTAACATTTTTGAAAAATAGGATTTCTGGCAGAGACTGGAGTTCAAACCTTTAGGTTTGAGCATTCCAAACAGGAAGGTTTGGACTCCTTAAGTTATTAATTACCAATTATCAATTATTAAATAGCATATATTATATAATTTTGCCAGATAAAACAATTTCTATTAGAAATTTTCAAGCGTTTTTAAAAACCTCAGAGGATTTTTCCCTAAATTTTAGCATTTACTCGTTACTGGAGTTACTCGTATGTCATTTATTATTAATTTAAAAATTAAACATAAATTAGCTTTAATGCTCCTTTTCCCTATGGTGGGCTTATTATATTTTTCTCTCATTCTTATGATTGAAAAATATCAAATGGCTGAAGATATGCGGGGATTAGCAGAATTAACTGAATTATCAATCACACTCAGCCATATCGTTCATACTGTTCAATTAGAACGAGGGGCAAGCAGTTTATTTTTAAAAAACCAGGGCAAAAAATTTTCCACAAAACTATCCTTATATCGCTCCCAAACTGATAATGCGATCACAGCATTAAATCAATTCTTGCAAACATTTGATACCCATTACTACAATACTCGCTTTAACACGCAGTTGGATAACGTATTAAAAACATTAACTCGTTTTGAGCCTATTCGTAAAGCGATTACTTCGCTAAATATTCAACAACCTCAAGCTGTAAAACGTTATACACAGATTAATCAGATTTTATTTGAATTTATTTTACAATCTACCCATTTTTCTAGCTATAAAGATGTTTTTCCATTAAAACTCGCTTATATTAATTTCTTAAAAGCCAAAGAAAAAGCAGGATTAGAACGGGCTTTATTATCCGCAGTTTTTAGTCAAAAAGTACTTGAGCCTGGGCAATTTCAACAATTTGTTGAACTTGTTGCTGTACAAGACGCTTATTTAAACCACGATGTGATGGTTTATTTGACTTCTGCTCAAAAGGTTTTTTTAAAAAAGAAATTATTTTACGGGCAATCTATTAAAGAAACTACTCGAATACGTAAAGTCATTTACATGGCTGAAGATGCTAATGGCATACTGCAAGAAAGTGTTGATCCAGAATATTGGTTCAAAATACAAACTGAGAAAATAAATCTGCTCAAAGAAGCCGGTGATAAAATCGCTTTTGATTTAACAAAAAGAGCCAATGAAGCGAGCAAAACAGCTCGCACAGAATTTATTAACTTCTTAATTATGATTATAGTTGTTATCAGCTTGGCAATCTGGTTTTTCGTTATTGTATGGAAAAGTTCTACAACACGTTTAAATACGGCTGTAGACATCGCTAATGCCATCGCGGCAGGGAAATTAGATAATCAGATTGAAAACAAGCAGAAGGATGAAGTTGGACAACTGTTGCAAACACTTGCCAGTATGCAAATTCAATTACGGGAACATATTGATGAAGAAAAACGAATTGCCGAAGAAGCTTTGCGTATCACTCGTGCTTTAGATAGTGCAACAACCAATATTCTCATTACCGATAGTGATTTGAATATTATATATCTCAATGAAACGGCTCAACAATTTTTCAAAAATGAACAAGATAAAATCCGCCAAGATTTACCTTATTTTGATGTCAATCGTTTACACGGTGCTAATTTTGATTTCTTTCATAAAAATCCTGCCCACCAACGTCAGTTATTATCCAAACTGACTCATAGCCGTCGTATAAGAATAACGGTAGGTGGCTTAACACTTGATCATATCATCACGCCAGCAATTAATGCCAACGGTGAGCATCTTGGTATAGTCGTTGAGTTTAACAATCGTACTGCCGAAGTAGCTACTGAGCAAGAAATAAATACGGTCATTCAAGCCGCATCGGTAGGCGATTTCCAACAGCGTATTCCTCTTGAAGGCAAATCTGATTTCTTTCAAACAATTAGCAAAAGCTTCAACCAAATCATGGATTTCAATCAACAAGTGATTGAAGACATTGTTTTTATTATTGCAGCACTTGCTCAAGGCGATTTGACCAAAAATATTGAAAATAGATATGCGGGAGCTTTTGATAAGTTAAAAAATGACATCAATACAACTATCCAAAAGTTGACAGATATTATGACAGCGATATTACAGACAGCTGAATCAGTGAATAATACCGCTGAAAAAATTTCTCAATACAATATCAGCTTAAGTCAACGTACTGAACAACAAGCGGCTTCATTGAAAAAAACAGCAGCCCGGATGTTACAAATGATAGCTTTTGTGCAAAAAAATGCCGATAACGCTCAACATGCCACTCAATTAGCCATTAATGCTAAAGAACGTGCTGAAAAAGGGGGGGAAGTGGTGGGAAGTACCATACTTGCCATGACTGAAATTACTCGTAGTAGTCAAAAAATTACTGACATCATTAGTGTGATTAATGAAATTGCTTTTCAAACCAACCTATTAGCACTCAATGCAGCAGTGGAAGCTGCACGAGCTGGGGAACAAGGACGTGGTTTTGCGGTGGTTGCTTCTGAAGTACGTAATCTTGCTCAACGTAGTGCTGAAGCCGCCAAAGAAATCAAAGCATTGATAGAAGACAGTGTCACTAAAGTTGAAGAAGGCACTAAACTGGCAAATCAATCGGGTGAAACCTTAAATGAAATTGTTTTATCTGTGAAAAAAGTCAGCAATATTATTGCAGAGATTACCACAGTGAGCCAAAAACAATCTGCTGGGATTAATCAAGTCAACAAAGCGATTGCCCAAATGGATGGGAGTACTCAACAGAATGCTATTATGGTTGAAGAAGCTGCTACTACTAGCAATATTATGAAAAAACAGGCAGAAAATCTGAAAAAGCAAGTGGCATTTTTTAAAGTGGGTGAACAAGAACCAAATTAAATCTCACGCAAAGGCATAAAAACGCAAAATTAAATTCCATAGGTTTCACCTATGGCTATTCACGTTTTACACCTTCGGTGTTAGTTTTAAACCCGAATGGGGATTACATAAGAATAGCCACCGATGAAATCGGTGGAACTTGGCATCAAAATGCGAACCGTGAAATTAAAGATGTTTTGCAGCAAGCGTTATTTTTTGAAAATCTATAATAAATTTTATTATCAGTAAAAACTATCGTATAAGAAAGTTCCATATCCTTTAGATTTTGCACTTTACTGAGAATACATTTATATTTACATTTTGTAAAATACTACCAAACTTTATTTGAGCCAAACTATCCCAAAAAACTATGGATAATCAATTGGAAAACATTGCCACTCAAGTAGGCATGTTACGAAAAAACTATGCAAAAAAACTTTCTAGTCATATAGAAAAAATATATTATCTCTGGGAAACTCTTCAAAATACTTGGCAATTAGAGACACTTGATGAATTTTATCATGAATTAGATAACCTCGCTGAGACGAGTCTTATGTTTGAATTTAATCAACTTTCTGATATGACAAGAGAATTGGAATATTTCATCTACCCCTTCATACAATTAGATTTACAACCTAATGATAGCCAATCACAACAGGTTTTCACATTTATCATTGAACTCCAACGGGTTGCCGAACAAAGTTGAAAGTGAGTAAGGATTTACAGGAGAGGAGTTAAAACATCACAAAATGAATCAACCAGTGTAAATCCTTTTAACTACAGGGATTGTATATAATAAGGGATTTAAAACCAAAAACTACAGAGATGATTGGGAGTCATCCAAAAATTAGCATTCCATGCACTTTTAATCACACCCTACAGAGAATTACGTTTTAGAAAAGATTACAGTTTTATAACGAATTTTGGGGACACCATACCCCCCTAACCCCCCGTACACAGGGGGAAGTCCCAAAATAGAAAAATTAAAGCAAAGTGTTGAATGATGTTTGGTTCCACCCGTGGGGGGTTAGGGTGCCCCAAAATCTGTTACAATCAGAAAAAATGCATAAGGCTTGCAGTTTTCTTCGGCAAAAGCATTTCTAATTCTTTCCAAATTTGCCAAAGTTAGTTTGGTGTCACATTTTTTATGGAGTGACAATCATTATGGTAAATTCTGGACATCAACCCACCATATCATTAAACGATTACTTTGCAGCAATTTCTTCTAATTGCTTTGCCTTGACAATCTGTCCATTCAAGGCGGTTTCTTTCACTCTATTGCATTAAGTTATTGTAATCATTGAGGAGATACTAAAATTAGCGAGGTAAATTTAATTTATCAAAAAGCACCCTATTTCTTTCTTTGGCATCTTTTAGCAGTTTTTCATAAGAAATCACTTCTATATAAGCCTTCAAGTTTTTATGGTAGTAAAAATATCCCATTTCATCAGGAGACTTAGTAAAGTCTTTTAATTCAAAGAGATTTCTCATTTTTTTCGTAAGACTACAAATGATATAACAATAAAAAGGTGTATTTTCACGCACTGATATAAGCAACCCTTCTTTATCCGTCACATCTTCATTGCGAATTTTGTTGATATAGCCATAGACTTGTTCTACTGGATCATCTGAATCTTGTCTCATAGGCCGTTTAAATTCAATGATGACAATGGATGAAAATGGCCTTGAATCTTCTTCAACAAAAACTAAAGAGGAATTAAATACAATGATATCCGGTCTTTTATCATCATCCATGTCAATTGGTTCTAAACGACTTAACGCTTTATCTGAAGCTAAGTATTTATGATATGACAGTCTTTCATCAAGAATCCATAGATTATGATCATCATAAGCAATATCATCAGAGGTTTGCCCTAATGGAAAAATAAGGCCATGAAGCGATTTTTCCTTACTATATTTGCCATTATCACTTTGTTTTAAATGGCTTTCTAGTAACTTCAAAATAATATCTCTATGTGCGACATAATCCGCTAATTTTGCTTTACTCAACTCATTCTCTTGCTCAAGGTATCTTTTGTATTCAACTTGATATTGAGACAATTCCTTGATATCTTCTATCTTGGTGGTTAAAAATTGTTTCCCCTTCTTTATTAATTCAAGTTCTAATTGCATAGAAATTTTATGCAATTCCAAATCCATTAAATGCGGTTCTTCCAAAAATTTTAAGGGAATCGTTTGTAAACATTCGGGACGATGTTTTAAGACATGACGATATCGGGGAGCCTCCTTTTGAACATAATCTTCAACCCGCTGTTTTTTAGTCTCATTAATAGAGGCTAAGTAATCTTTTATGGTTGTCTGTTCCTTGATATGGCTAATGGCCTTTTTAACCAATTCCGATTTAGAAATAAACATGCTATCTTCTTCATCAATATTAAAATCGGTTCTTTCTGAATTAATATATTTGTCTAAATATTGGCCTTCAATATAAGCTAACCAGATAAACTTTTTGTGGTTGTTTCTTTGGTCGTCTTCAATTTGCTTTCCTAAATCAGGCACATATTTATCAATTCTGTCTGCCCAGACATCTCTTTGGTAAGCACAAAGGTGGACTTTACTTTCATTGATACTGCTTTCATAGAACCTGAGCGTAGTGATTTTAAAGGTCTCGTTTTTGAATTGAAAAGAGCCAGTTTCTTCATAAGGACGAATTCTTTCTTGATAGAGTTCGTTCAAAATAATAGTGTCATCATTATCTTGCAAGATGATTGAGTATTGATCAAACATGAAATAGATTAAAAAATGCTCAATAATCCGTAACGCTATCTTTTCAAGGCTTTTTGGACATTTCTTCTGATAGGGTTCTTTGAATTGACTGAGTTTAACTATCGTGATCCTATCCGTTCTGTCAGTCTGCTCCCGTTTTAAGCTACTAATACCTTGTTTTATTAAAGAAAAATCAAAACACCGCTGATAAAAAATATCCTCTTGTTGAAATACGCTGTCTATTTGGACATGCTCAAAAACTTTTAACCATAATAGTCGCCCAATTCCTTTTCCACCTCGTTTGGCTTTAAAGGTAGAATCGGAGGTTCTGAATGAGTTAAAATTGTTATCATTAAAACCAATTCCATTGTCTTCAATAACAATATTTTTAATGGGCGCAAAATCACTGTCTTTAAGCGATTGTTGGGTATTATCCCGTTCTATCATAATGTGAATACGACCATTATTAATACCAGCATCTTCTATCGCGTGTATGGAATTAGTAATCGCTTCAAAAAGAGGCCATAAAACTTTTGACGGACTCAAATTAGTGTTTTTGACACGCCCGGCTAAATCTATTTGCATGTTGTCTGTTTGCATTGTGTTATCTCTGGTTAAGTAATGTCATTGCTGCATCTTCTCCTTGTTTAATAGGGAATACAACGTTTAGTAATATCGCTATTTGCCTATAGCACTTCGCTTAGGTGGGCAGCGTTCTCTGCGGTAGCTTCTCATAACGTGGGCAGTGAGTTCAATTCGATTATGCCGATGCAACCAAGAAACTACAAACAAACTGATAGCCGATACGCTCACTTGTTCAGCCTGTTCGATGTGTTCTAGCCAAATTGTTTTCAGTTTGGAGGTTTGGTTAATCCACCACAACCAAATATGTGTATCAAGAACAATTATAAGGATAAATTCCAATCTGATGAGGGGATACTGTCAAAAATATCACCCGTGATTTTGATTTTGCCGGCGATGTCTGGATGTGGAGTACGCTTTTCACGTTTGCTCACATCTTCCAACACCAAAAAAATGACCTCAAATTGTTTATTTACAGGTAGTTTAGGCCATTTTTTGAGATTGCCTGTTCGATCAGTAATCAAGCGTTCAGCATACAATAGTCATTTTCCTGTTAAAAGTGCTGGGAATTGAGCTTTACCTTTTTCTCGTTTAAAAGTGCTGGGGATTGAGCTTTACCTTTTTCTCGTTCTCAAATTCTGTTTGGGAACAAGAAAAAACACATATCCAACGCATCAAGTACCATTTTCCACACATCTTCAATTAAATCCATTTCATGTATTTGTTGGTCTGCTACGGTGTCCAGCAAATCAAAATTTAACGAGGCTTTTTCTTTATAATTCATCATAAATTGATACACACCAAACAGGACCAGGTAATACCCTAAAAAGAAGATACATTATTTGTTTAAAAAGGTTTAGTAGGTTTAGTTCTTAATTACTAGGTTTATAATTAAACTGATAATGTTTCATAAATTCAACTAATGCTTTACTATCTGAATCACTCACCGTAAATTGTTCTTCATATATGCGTGATTTTGCTTTCTCTAAGTCAGTTGAAGTTAAATTTTGCCATTGTTCCTCCCACTTTTTTGTATCACCAGTTTCTTCAAAATGGTAACGATAGCGAATATAAGGTTCTGGCATTCTTAGAATCTTAAAGTATTCATCCACGTTTTTTCCAAAAGCTTTTTCTACAAATGATGGTGTGACAGCAACGACTCCTTTGGTTACATTCAAAATAATTTGAATTGCTCGTAAATATTTAGGACACCAATGTCGTCCAACGAAAGAACGATTCCTTGAGTCTGCTCCCCAAGCAGGGAGATATTTCATCGGAAAGGAATAAATACTTGCTTCTAATTCCTTATTCAAATCACTACAGATTTTTAATCTTTTCCACAATTCTTCTGGTTTATCTTTGTAGTTATACAGCATATAGTTTGATAGTTCACGAATATCATATTTATTCGCAAGGCGAACCGCTTTTTCAAATTGTTTTTTAACTGACAGATAGTCAAAAGAAATTCTCATTGGGCGAATTGGAATTTTGCTCAATAATTTCATTTTTTTCTCGTCAATATACCGACAGTCAAGTCCTTGATTAAAATCTACATAACGCAGTTTTCTTGCCTTATTGCGATATTTTTCAATAAATTCATTGATTTTATCTTTAGAATCCAAGAGTGCTTCTTTAGAAAAAGTGGCTAGAGCATCTAATTCTCGTTCACTAAGTAACTGATAATATTGTTCTCGAATTTTGTCATTTTTGATTCGTTGATAACCAAAATCTTCTAAAAAATAAAATAATTTTTCTAAGTATTTATACTCATTATAAGAGTTATCATTGTTTAAGAAGTAATTGGTTAAAATTAAAAATCTATTGGGTTCAACAAATTGAGCGTCTTTGGTGAAACCCATATCCAAAATTTCTTTAATAATTTCAGGAAATCTTGGGGAACCTAACACATTATTATCCATTAAAATTAAATCTTTATGCTCTCCATGTTGTTCAGCAATCTTCTTAATTTGTTTCTTGATGGAGATTTTTTGTTTGTAAACAGGTTCTAATTTAGGAACAGCACAGAATTGACACTTGCGCGTACAGCCTTTAGTCATATAAGTTAAATAACCCGTGTCAAGTGGATAATGGTAATCAACGGTTTCCAGAATACTATAATCAGGGGTAATCTCATCAATGATAATATCGTTATCATCAAGAATTCCCTGTTTATCTAGCAATCCAACAATAATGTTTTTACCGACAACAAGTCCGGTTTCCTCGGCAAATTCTTCATGGATAAGTGAAGCGGCAACACCACCGATATATAATCCATCAATTGACTTGACAATTTTCTTTGCAAATTCAATTGCTACAATCGTTTGTTTCCAATAAAAAGTAAACAGAGTTGTGACATAAATTCTGTCCCACTTTCTTTCGGGAGAATATCTGGTAGCGTAGTATAGAAGAATATGTTTGACTGTGTGGAAATATCCAGAGGGAACTAATTCTAAAACTTCTTGAAGGGTTGTTTGGTGGCGATATTTCAAATAATCACGCACCAAGTTTTCAAGCTGGGACAATTTTTTTAACTCAAAGTGTTGTAATTTTATTTTATAAAGGCAGCTTTCAAGTTTTTCATTAAAAAGATAGTCCGAATATTGCCCCTTAAAAAATATAACGGTATCACCTAATTGCTTATGATAAGCACTGAGTTTCATCAAACCTAATGGAGGATACTTATTACGATAATTAGGTTCTACCAAAAGAATTTGCCGGCCTGTTTTATTACGGCTAGAGTCTGAATATTTCAGGTTTAAGGGCAAATTTTTCATTAACGTTTTTTTCTTCCTTTTGGTTGTAATTCTTCATTGATGTGTTTTCTCAATTCCTTGGCTAAATCTTCTGGCAATTCTTTATCAATGACTTCAAATACAGTGTCAAGTATTTTTTTGCATTTTCTTTGCATAGAAGGAATTTCGTCTGTTGGACGGTTCTTAGTCGTTTGAATATCTGTTTCTAACTCTTGAAGTTGTTCAAGGAGAATATTCTTCGTTTCCTGGATATTCTCAACTTTAGGTAAAGGCTCTTCAATGATTATTGTTGTCTTCTTTGTACCAGTTGTTTCTTTTACAGAACCATTAAACTGAGTATTAGGTTTTGTGGACACAACAGGCTTAGTGACTTCTGCTTTTTCAACTGAAATGGCAGATCGTGCTTTAGCTTTAGTAGGCGTAGTAATCCCTTTAATTTTTTTCTCAATATCGTTTTTCTTATCTAGTAATTGTTCCTTCCGAGCATCAGTAACACCAGAAGCTATTTCCTGTTTTATTTCCTTAATTTCTTCTGTACTTTCGGTTATCCTTTTTTCATTGGAACGCTCCTTAGAATATTTATAAGGTAACTTGGCTAATATATCTTTTGTTGTTTTTTCAACATTTTCTTTAAATTCAAAATAAGTCTCATTTTGTTCAAAGTCGTCTCGTCTCCCATTAGGAAGCAAATTGTCATCAAAAACATATATTTCTCCAACAAAATGGCGATTGAAACGTCGATAAGACTCTTTACCAAAAAACGAATCAAGTGTCCGGTTATCTCCAATCTGAATATTTCCCTTTCTAACACGCAACCCATTCACTTTATCATCTTTTATCATTACATTTAACTTATCTCTTATGCCATACCAACCTAAAAAAAATAAAAAAACATCATCTTTGTAGCCATCAAAGAACTCAATGTCTTTTACAAGGTCAGTTTTGTCTTCCTCTTTGCCTTTGTCATTTACAGGAACTCTCAATTGATAAGGTTTATAAATCTGCTCTTTATCACCTTTATCATTACACAAGTAAATATTAAACTCTTCTGGCTCTTTTCCAAGTTCTACCAGTTTTTCATTGACTTTTTTTAGAGCCGAAAGTTTTTGACAATTAAAGGGAATAGGCGCAACTTGAGATAAGTAGGCTTTAACATCATCAATATCTAATAGGTTGTTATGCCCTTCCGTTATACCAGTTAGAATAACTTCAAAGTAATGTTCATCAGCTTTTTCTGATTGTTTGTCTAGGATTGTCACAGCATCCACAACATCAATCAAGCTCATATCCAGACCTTCATTGGGTTGAAGATATCTTTTAAGTTCATTACTATCCCAAACCATAATCGTTTTGCAATCATCACCTTTATAACTGGTAATAAATTGTAATTCTTGGCAATAGGCTAAACCACCAAGACGACCGATTCCCCTGAAACCACGATTTTCCGTATGTATTTTCTGTGATTTACCAATATTACCAAGTCCGTGATAAACCTCTTTGGTTGGAATACCAATACCATTGTCACGAATCTTAATTTCTCTTTTTTCGTTGTCAATGGTAATCTTGATTTCCCCATCATCTCGGCTACTCAGAATTTCCGTAGCAACTGCTTGATCAATAGCATCTGCTGCATTTTGAATATATTCCCGAAAAATGATTCGGTTATCAGCATACATGCCGGTGGTTAACGTGTCTAATACTTGCTTTCCAACGACTCTTTGTTCTTCTTTTGTCTTTTTTGCCATTACTCTTTTTCCTGATTTTGATGATATGACGGAAACGGAAATTTAATTTTCAACAGAGTTCTAAAAATGGGATGTTCAATGATGAGTTCGCCTTTTGATAAGCGTGTCATCATATTGGTAAATACTTTTGGAATAAAGCGATAATCAGGCTTAGAAATTTCAATGGCATTGGTTCGCCCATAGACATGCGTTGAACAATTGCCTTTTGCTCTATCGTGGATCGCGCTTTTGAATTGTTCTGCGGAAAAAAGAATAACCCCCATTGAACGTCCACGCTCAGTAATTTCTAAAATTACATTTAAAATAGGTGAATTTTTTGGTGCAGAAGAAGCGGCATATTTATTTAACTCATCCACAAAAATAACGATTTGCTTGGGAATATCTTTTTCGTCTCGTTCAGTTTCACCCAATTTAAGATCATAAACGGCTTTAATAATATCACCAAAAACAAAACATTGTAACTGTTCATCCAGTTTAGCAATGTCTATCACAAAAGTATCTCCCATTTTGATATTCTGAATCTTATCTTGGAGATGCACATGCCTTTTGTTTTTTAAACCTTTACACTGTTGAAAAATATCGTTTTTCGTAGATTTTTTAATCAAACGAGAAAATTTTCTCCATGATGCAATCGAAATATCCTTGCTTTTGCTGTGTCCTT
The DNA here is from genome assembly GCA_030378085.1 of Candidatus Parabeggiatoa sp. HSG14. Taxonomy (GTDB): domain Bacteria; phylum Pseudomonadota; class Gammaproteobacteria; order Beggiatoales; family Beggiatoaceae; genus Parabeggiatoa. The sequence goes on along the minus strand of JAUCGK010000408.1, from coordinate 3,058 downwards.
TTTGAGTATATTCCCTTATTTCATCACGAAATGAATCCCAATCTAAACCTTCAAACTCAGAACTTTCAACAATTTCATTAAGGATCGATTCTATTGTTTGATTGGGATCATCAATATTGCTAAATAGCAAATCTAAATTTTCCCTATCATTTTCATAGGTATAAATATAGTTAAAAGCGCAATCCCGATTATGTTGTTCTTCTAACACTTCTTTGGACAAATAAGTATTACTATAAAACTTATCTTCATTTTTCTGATAAGGATAAAAATAAGTAGCCCGTTCAAAGGGTTTGCATTCTAAACCCGATTTTTTGTACTCATTTCTATCTTTATCGTCTAAGTTAGGATTTTCTTCATCTAACCGTAATAAATCGGTTCCCTTGACATTCAAAACAATAATAGCAATATCTTTTTGTTTTTGTTGCAGGGCTTGAAGTAAAAACATCGCATAAGAAGTTTTAGTAGCTAAACCAGATATGCCAGAAATATTCAGATGTGCGCCTTCGGGCCCAATCATAAAATCTTTATTAAAATTAATTGGAACACTGGCATTGGATGTTTCAATAAAACCCGCTGGAATTGGATTCTCAATACTTTTCAAACCAAGTGCCTCAATTATTTCGCTTTCATTCGCAAAATAAACCCGCGAGCCATCTTGAATGGGCATATAAATTTGTTCAGCCTCGTTCCCATTTTTTGGATGGTTTGATAGTACCTTACATTTAGCGGCAGATAATCGAAGACGCAAAGTTTGTGGTTTTGATGCGACATCACCAAAATCGGAAGATACATAACTCCCTAGATGTCCGGGGCTATCTGTTGTGTGCCAGATTTCTTCAATGACACCATAAGTCACAGATTGTTTGTAATGATCGACTCTTACAATATCAAATGGTTTAACAAGGGTGTTATCTTGAATCCAAAAAACAAATTCATCAACTGTTGTCGGTTGTTTTTCAGTCGCAGAGACTTTACCAATCAGATTTTTTTCAAACACAATGACTCCTTAAAATATACTGAGGAAAAAAGTATCACTGGCAAAACTATTTTTCAATAGCAATTCCGTTAAATAAATTGGATAGATATGATTTGCCCATCTATCATCGTTACCATAACACGTCACATTTCTTTCAAGTAAAATTGATCTTGAAATATTATCTACCATGTTTGTATCAAAACCATCGTCTTTTTCATCTCGCGTTGTTGCAATTTTTTCAACTTTAATAACCCCATCTAACGGTTTTTTCAGTTTTTCTTTTTGATGAATTCGTAAATACCAAGCACCTATTTTAGTTGGACGTTTTTTTTTGCTTTCCGGTTCATAAACAAATACGGGAGTGCGTTCTCCAAATTCAAGAGTTGTCAAATGATTTCCAATTTGCTTATTTTTTGACTTCAAAATACCTTGAAGATTTGGATTAAACGATTTTGAAATACCTATTACATTTGCAAAAATGTTGTCATCATCCACGTTACTAAATTGCAATGAACCATCAACTATAAGCATTTGATGAGTTTTAAGTATCTTTGAATTAACCATCTCACGAATAAGCTCAACTTCTATATTGTACATACTGGTTTGGATTTTAGCAATCGCAAGATTTTCAAAGGGACGATCTGGTTTAGCTTTCACCGTGTATTTCAAAATTTGATCTATTGATAATCCGTTTTGTTTACCCCTTGGTAGTTTTAATTCTGAAATTTCCTCAGCAATTTTATCAAATTCATCCCCCATACGATCAGGTACAGCAATCACATTTTCCCGCTTGACTTTATAGGTATTCAATTTTTTATTTTGACGCTCACAAACAGCCGCCCCGATTTGCCCTGCCACAATGGGTAAAAATTTACCATCTGTCGTACCAAAATCGACAATTTTATAGACTCGCCTTGAGCCATCTAAAAAATATTTAAAAAGTGAAGAACTGGAAACACCAATATTTAGTTGGATATTTTTTCCTTTTTTATTATCCGTTTCAAATATTTTCTCATTTTTAAATTCTTCTTTTTCATCTTGATATTCTGGTGGCACAAAATGATCTAAGGTAAATCTTTCTGTTTGGTAACATGTACCACCACTATGTTCTTCTATGATTTTTAGGATTTGTCCCATGTTAAGATGCCTCTCTTTTTAAAATGTTTTGAGGGGTAACGTATTCAAATTATTTATGACCTAAAATAGGGAGGAATAACTTCCAAACAAATTTTGTCTTTTGGAATGCCCATTTCTATCAAGTATTTTTCTATTTGATCCTCTGTATCATTCCATTGAATTAATATGTTTTCATCACTTATATCAATGTGGACAGCGCATTGATGAATTCTTTTATTTTGTTTCCATCCAATCCAAGTAGCCATATAACGCATTCTTTTATCATCAAAAATCAACTCAATATATGCATTATCTGTTTTGAATGATTCATACCTAGAAAGTAATTGTTTAATACAGTTTTTATAAAATTCTATGGTATTTTCCATTGTAAAGGTTCTCCTTCTGAGAGAGAATAGATAATCAAATTAATACTTAATTCTTTAACGGTTATTTGACCGACTTCTCTGGAAAATATATTGACAAACGCATGATAGGGAACAGCTAAATATAATTTTCTTTTCGGTTCTTGTCTTTTTAGGAAAATATTATATACATTGTATTGCCCAACGGCATCTTCTAAATCTGAAACTTGTGATGAATTAATAAAGCTTTTGATTTCTACAGCAATTTTTTCATTTTTTCGTTCCGCAGTAATGATTCTTTCCACGCCTAAATCAACCGCTAATTTCGGATCTGTGTTTAAAATGTAGGGATCATGACTAATTGTCCAACCTTCCCTTATTAACGCCTGTTTTACTACATCATGATAACGATCTTTTCGAGACATTTAAATTCCTTTTTAATTTCGACAGACTCAAATTTGTTATAAATTTCCAACAATTTTGGCTCTCTGGTAATTTGCGTGGCCAGCAACTGTTTGATTATAAAGGACAAATCGCGCAGTTTGTAAGCAGTTGATTTATATAGCATATATTTCACGGTCTGAAATGTCCAAAAATATCCGTT
>JAUCGK010000379.1 GCA_030378085.1 Candidatus Parabeggiatoa sp. HSG14 | reverse complement strand
AATCCAAGTACTTAGTAAATTCCTCTTTGAAACGCCATAAAAATTAAAGGATTTTAAATAATATTTTCTTTATTTCAAAGTGCCATTATTGTAAAAATTAACGTGTTGAAGAAAATCCGATGTTTTCAATCACTGATTTTTTATCCCGTTAATTATTCCTAAACTTTCTTGAAAAAACTATAGTTTTTCTGAAAGTATATATTGTAGTGCTTGAACGAAAATTTTGTTTCCTTTGGTTATCCACTTTAAAAAGGAAACCACAAAAAATTTCTTGCTGTGAAAGTTGGTTAATATTACCTTAAATTTCTTTTAAAAATTAGGAAGTTAAGAATAGAAACTTAAGAAAAATTTACAGTGACAAAATTTTGGTCAAACACTATACAATTCTAGTGGTAGAGCCAACAAAAACATTAGATCAAATTTTAGTTCCTAACTTTTGCTGAATAGAGGCTGAATTATGATTTAAACACTTTGGTTGGCGATATTTTTGCGTCAGCCGTTGCTGTTTAAAACTTCATTGTTTAGTGAGCGTTGCGGCTTGCGCGTTAGCTTTTTCCTTAATGAGGAACATCTGTGTCTTTTGAAAATTTTGATTTACATCCTACTATTTTAAAAGCCGTGCGACAGTGTGGTTATACGACACCTACGCCGATTCAATCCGAAGGGATTCCTAAAGTACTTGAAGGCAGTGATATCATTGCCTCTGCAAACACAGGTACAGGTAAAACGGCTACTTTTGTGTTACCCGCTTTGCAACGTTTCACTAAACGCCGCTTTAAGAAACTGTATGGCAAACCATCGGTGTTAATCCTAACACCTACACGAGAATTAGCTACTCAAGTTAGTCAAGCAATCCGCAATTACGGAAAAAATCTTCGTTTTTCTAGTGTGATTTTAGTGGGGGGTATGCCTTACGAGCCACAATTAAGAAGCTTATCACGACAAATTGATATAGTGGTGGCAACTCCAGGCCGTTTGTTGGATTTAATAACGCGTAGAAATGTTGATTTATCCCATGTCAACATGTTAGTACTTGATGAAGCAGACCGTATGCTAGACATGGGATTTGTTGATGAAGTGAATAAAATTGCCAATTTTACACCAAATGACCGCCAAACTTTATTGTTTACAGCGACTTGGGATGAAAATCTTGCAAGATTAGCACATCGTTTGCTCAATGAGCCAGAACGCATCAAAATTGAAACGCAATATACCCAGAAAAATATTGAACAGCGTTTACATGTTGCAGATAACTTTGAACATAAAAATCGCTTATTGCAGCATTTGCTGGATGATGATGAACTAACACAAGCCATTATTTTTTCTGCAACCAAAATAGGTGCTGATACACTGGCTCAGGATTTGAAGTCCCAAGGATATGCCGCTGCTGCTTTACATGGTGATATGAAACAAGGTGCACGTAATCGTACTTTGACAAATATGCGTCGGGGAAAATTGCGTTTATTGGTAGCTACAGATGTTGCAGCACGCGGGATTGATCTCACTAGTGTAAGTCATGTTATTAATTTTGATTTACCGCGCTTTGCTGAAGATTATGTTCATCGTATTGGTCGTACTGGTCGTGCTGGAGCAAATGGTACCGCAATTTCTTTTGCATTACCTGATGATGGGCTACATTTAGATCGGATTGAGCGTTTTACGAAACAGCAAATACCTCAATATGAGATAGAAGGGCTTGAACCAACACGTACTTTGCGACGCAATCGCCCCAAAAAACGTAAACCACGTGAAAACTTCTCGGCAAAACGCAAAGGAGGTTATTATAACGGTCCTCCTAAAGGCAAGAACCGTAGCCAACACCAACCTCCACCTCATCATCGTTTTCAACGGAGGCAAGGTGGAAGTGCGGCTAAAAAGGTTGGTGCTTAATTTATCAAGCACTTGCTTTGAAGTAAAAAAAAGCTTAAGTCTCCTCCAGTAACTCAAAAAAGTTAACATACCCCTTTATCTCCTTCTGAAGAAAGAGATGACTTACGACGGTTTTATTAACATCGACAAAAATGGAGTTAGGAATAATCTATTTTTTAAGTTGCCTAAAAGCTTGAATTAGTTGATTTTATATTGGCCTTGAGATAAATCTCAAGGCTAAATCTAATTACTCGTAAAGTAAAATTTCAACCAATCACATTTCAAAAATCAAATAAGGCGTAACCTCTTGATCTGTCCCGTACATGTGGAAACCAAACGAAATAATTTTTGTGCCTTCCCCAAAATCCTTTACAACCAGCCTGTTACAAATAAGGAGTATGAGTTCAAATAAGGAGTATGAGTTTCTTCCGGTGAATTTCCCACTTTCATAAACATCAACTGTGAAGGGGTTTCCTGATTTTTTGATGTTTGGATGATCTCTAAACTTTCGCTTTCCAGCATTAGAAACTTGTTTTCGCTCTCAAACTCTTTTCCTCTATAAAGAAAAATCGCGATTATGAAAAATGAAATTGCCAAGACAGAGTATTTTAGATTAGGGAAGATGACAGTACTTTGTCTTCTTACACTAGATAATGGTTATGAAGTTATTGGTAGCGTTACAAAATTAATAACCAACGAAGCAGATGAAAAAGAAGCGAGAGGTATTGCCTATCAAAAAGCAGTTTATAAAAAAATGGAATCAGAATCAATACCACTTATACGAACAGTGGGTACGATACCTACTTCTTATAGTAACGCGATGCTCAACTTTTTAACTATTTAATTTTTTGAAATTATACAAAAATCTCTACGCTTATAGGGACTCATAATCCTGTTTGTTTCCTTATAAATAATAATGGAAATCTAAGAATGTCTATAACC
>JAUCGK010000060.1 GCA_030378085.1 Candidatus Parabeggiatoa sp. HSG14 | reverse complement strand
GTTCATAGCATAAGTATTATAGAAATAGATTGGAATAGAGATATTGATTTTTTTGAATATGGTACAGTAAGTATTGAGAAAATGCTCAAAAATGAAAAAATGTCTTTATTTTTTGAGCTATTACTTCATAGTTTCATTGAAGGATTTATTTGGATATGGGTATGGTTATACTCCATATTATGGCTGCTCAAATTTCTTATCCCTTTTCCGGGTAAACCTGATATGTTTGCAGGTTGGTTGAGTCTGATTCTAGCTATAATGCTTTTTCTTAACATAATCGGATTTATTTGGATAGGTTATAGCCTAATAGTAGGTATTTTATTTTTTGTAAGTGCAACAATGCCATTATATTTCTTAAAGTTTTGGCCTTTTTCTTCAGCACCTATATTGAAAGCTGAAACCGTCATTCCGAAAAAATATAGTAAAGAATGAGGATTAAACAAAACTCGAAATTAAACCTACCAGGTTTTAAAAACCTGGCAGGTTTGACTCAAAATTTTCGGAAGTTATTAAATCCTCATTCCTAAGTACTCAAATTTTCAGGTATTTTGAATTTTCCCTAGCCCATTTATCAAAGAATAGATTTAGTAGTTACGATTTTTTTATGTGAATTCGATTTTTTGTCATGATAGTAGCAGTAAATATCAAGAGAAAGTAATATTTTTTTCAAATAAGGAGCAAACTCATGTCTGCACTCACCTTTGAAGCACGTTCAATAAACCACTTTGGGACACGTTCTGCACCAGTTCAAATCTCTAAAGATAGAAAAAAAGAAAAGTTAGAAAAACCAGAAACCCAGGAAGAAAACCAGGAAGAATTTACCATTGGTTGGCGTTATGTTACGAAAACATTGCCCTCTGGCGAAAAAACTTATTATCAAATTCCGCTGATAGCTGAAGATTTGTTGGATCCACAATGGGGAGATCAAGTTGTGCAAAATTCGGAGCATCAAGAGGCTAACACGGATATTTTTATGACGCTTAAAAACCACTACGCAAGTGACTCAACCATCAGAGTTTTCAGTGATCTCAAAATGAGGTGGGGTATCCCTGAATTAAAGGAACCAGCCCCAGACATTGCTGTGATACCCAACCTCAAAAATAAAAAGGCAAGTCGTTCAAGCTTTGATGTTATTAAAGAAGGTACACGCCCTTGCTTAATTATTGAGATGATGTCAGAAGGTTATCCTGGTGATGACACCAAAAAGGTTGATATTTATGAAAAAGCGGGTGTTGCTGAATATATCATCATCAATCCCCATCCTAATGAAGCCCCGCCATATTTTGAAATATGGGGCTACCAGTTAAACTCGATAGGCAAATATCAGCGGATTACACCCAATAAACAAGGCCAGTTATTAAGTCAAACCACTGACATTTTGTTTTGCCTCTCTGAAAAAGGACAACGCTTGAGGCTCAAAGATACCGTGACTGATAAATGGTTACGCACAGCGAGTGAAGAACGAGATGATCGCTTAAAAGCGGAAAAAAAGGTACAAGCAGAAACTAATGCCCGACAGAAAGCAGAAACTCAAGCCCAAGCAGAGGCTTTAGCTCGACAGGATGCCGAAGCACGAATACAATGGCTAGAACAACGTTTACGTGAATTAGAAGCCAAAAAATAGTCAATAATGATTATCGGATTAGGAGTCCAAATTTGGCAAACTACCCAAGATAAATCTTGAATTCCTTCACAGATTAGGAGTTCAAACTTTAGTTTGGCAAACCCAAGATAAATCTTGAACTCCTTCACGGATTAGGAGTCCAAACTTTAGTTTGGTAAGCTTCCCAAGATAAATCTTGGACTCCTTGTGAAGAAATTCCTTCGTTGATTAGAGCGTTAGAATAACTCACTGATATTATCGCTTTCCCCACGCGAACAGTAACATCAAACTCCCTATTCCCCCCAATAAAAAACCTAACATAAGCATATCAATATTAAAAAAAGACCATGTTTTCAACGACATAATAATTGCAGAACTCACAACTAATGTGCAACCAACGATTATTAGAATGATGCGTTCATGCCATTGTTGCATTCCTTTGCGTAAATCAGTAATTTCATAGGTAAGACGTTTAATATTAGCAGAGTCTTCTTCTCGTTGGACTAGGCTTTCATGTATCAACCTTGGTATTTCAGGAAAATTTTCAGCCCATAACGGTAAATTAGTCCGAATCCCTTTTAAAAAAGCGCGTAAACCAACTCGTTCATCCATCCAACGTTCTAAAAACGGTTTAGCCGTTTTCCATAAATCTAACTCTGGATACATTTGCCGTCCTAAGCCTTCAATATTCAACAAAGTTTTTTGCAATAATACAAGCTGTGGTTGTACTTCCATATTGAAGCGTCGCGCTGTTTGAAAGAGACGCAATAAAACCATGCCAAAAGAAATTTCTTTTAACGGCTTATCAAAAATAGGTTCGCAAACACTACGGATAGCTCCCTCAAATTCTTCTACCCGTGTCCCCTGTGGTACCCATCCTGAATGAACATGTAATTCTGCCACACGTCTATAATCACGACGAAAAAAAGCAATAAAATTGGCAGCGAGATAATGTTGGTCCTCTGTGCTAAGTGTACCCATAATCCCAAAATCTACTGCAATATAGTGAGGACGATGAGAACTTTTGATATCGATAAAAATATTACCCGGATGCATATCAGCATGAAAAAAATTATCTCTGAATACTTGTGTGAAAAAAATCTCTACTCCAGCATTGGCAAGATATTTTAAGTCAACGCCAAGACGTTTTAAAGTGGTTATTTCACTAATGGAAATACCACCAATACGTTCCATCACTAGCAAATTGGGTAATGTGTAATCCCATTCTACGTCAGGGACATAGAGTAATTCGGAGTCTTTAAAATTACGTTTTAATTGAGTTGCATTGGCGGCTTCCTTGATTAAATCGACTTCATCATAAAGCGTTTTCTCAAATTCAGCCACGACTTCTTTTGGACGAAGACGACGACCATCCGCCCAATAACGGTTAGCTATTCCTGCAAATAAGTAAAGTAATTCAATATCTTTACGAATTTGAGCTTGAACACACGGACGTAGCACTTTAATCACAACTTCGCGCCCATTATGCAATCGAGCCACATGGACTTGGGCAATGGAAGCCGCCGCAAGGGGAGTATTGTCAAACTCGGCAAAAACTTCTTCCATGGAACGAGCATACGCTTTTTCAATGATTTTACGAGCTTCATCACCGTGAAACGGTGCAACGGCATCTTGTAACTTTGCCAGTTCTAAAGCAATATCATCAGGCAATAAATCGCGACGAACCGAAAGAATTTGACCAAATTTGATAAAAATAGGTCCCAATTCTTCCAGGGCTAAACGAATCCGCATTCCTCGTGTCAATTCTTTAGATCGTATCCAATGTCCAGGCGCAAAGTAAGCAAATAAGCGCAGTGGACGGAAAATTTTGGTTGAAAGCAATAATTCATCAAGCCCATAGCGTACAATGACACGGTAAATGGCCAATAATCGGAGGAGCTGACGGATAAATTTCATATAAGTCGTTGCACCCGTTGTTCTAAACGTTCAAAATCATCATGCAATAAATTTACAGCGTTTGCAAAATGCACGATTTCAGATTGAGTGGGTAGAGAATGTATTTTGTCTTGCAGGTATTCGCTTGATTTGAGTTGAAAGGTATTAAAACGTTCATGAGCGTAATTTTGGCTTCGTCGAAACAGTGAACCTAATTTTTGCGCGGGAATTTCTCCTAACCGTTTTGCCAGTTGTTTTTCCCAGTCAATATCCAGTCCTTTGAGAAAATCAAGCCATTTTTGGGCAATTTCCAGTTTCCCACTGATTGTCACATCAGGATTATCCGACAGTAAACTTTGGCGATCTAACAATAAGCGTAAAAAGGTAAAAGGGGCTGCACAGACAGTAGCATCCACATCTCCATGATAATCATGCAGGACAATAACGCCTTGTTTATCAGGAAAAAAGGTAAAATTGAGATAAACACCGCTTAATTCAATACGGATAACTTTGCCCGATAGTTCACTTAAGGCTTGTGAACGAGATGGTTCTAAACGCAGTGTTTGATTGAGTAACGTTTCTAAAGTAATTGCAAATAATTGATTCATTGATAATTTTTCTAAATAGATGAAAAAAGAATTAAGGAATGAGCATGAAATAATTTCGTCAACCATCTTCCAATCTCTCCTTAGGAATAAGGATTTAATAATTTGCAAAATTTTGGTGCAAACCTGACAGGTTTTCAAAACCTGTCAGGTTTCAACTTTTGTATTTTATTGAATCCTCATTCCTTAGGGAGTCCCTAAAAATGGAGGCGGCTCCTCAATGCCATTGAGTTAAGGGCAATCATTGATTTTGGAGGGGTAATCCCTGTTACCCCAATTTAAATCCTTAATTCAATGGCATTGAAGCGGAACCAGGGTGGTTGTCTGACTTAAAATTTTGTGTACATTCCTAAAATGAAAAAAACTCACAAAATGGGTATTGTAACAAAGATTAAATATGATGTATAATTTAAAAATTCATTGTAAAAAGGATGGTAACTACTCAGCCTCTCGTTCCAACGCTCCAGCGTTGGAACGCATTTCGTGACGCTCCAGCGTCACTCCTTATAAAAAAGCATTAACATTCATCATGAGACTGAGTAGTTACAAAGGATGATGTATAAATGATGTTACGCACTGCACTTCCAAATGTGAATATAGGAGTGCAAAATTTATTTTGCGAGGACTTACTACTCTAGTTGGCAAAATAAATTTTGCACTCCTGTTTGGAATCTATCTGCGTAACATCAGTGTATAATTTATAAATAACCATTGTAAAAAGGATATTGATATGAAAATGAGTCCAATATTTGTGGCGTTAACCATGTTGTTAATGGTGAATACAGTCACCGCTGAAAATTGTAGTACCGAATGTAGAACAGTGGATGGAGTTATTTTCGATAAATGTTCTGTGACTTGCCCTGATAGTTATCTCATTAATTGTGCTTGTCTTTTTGATTCTGCCACTTGTATGTGTGAAGATCCAAAAAAAATTAATGCCGCCAGACAAATCACACGAACCGAACCTGATGTGGTTATCTATCAAAATGATAACTATGATGGTGGATATTTTTTCTTTTATATTGGTGACCAAAATCCTGATTTTAATGACATAAAATTTGATTGTACTGACTGGCTTTTAGTTGAAAACTGTGATAGTTGGAATAACTTAACATCATCTATGAAAGTTAAAACAGGTATAACTGCTGTTTTATATGAACATGCGGGTTATGGTGGTAAGCGGATTATGGTAGAAGGTCCAGCGACTTTGGCAAAGATGCCAGAAAAGTGGAATAATTTGGTATCAAGTATGCTTATCGTGAAAACGGGTGAAGAAAATAATGTACTTCCATAATTAAATGGGCTGAGCATTACTATTTTACTTAAATCTTAAGTTTAAGATTAATATTTTTAGTTATCAAAAACTGGGCAAAATATTCACCTACACATGGTGTTGAGCAGTTTGTTAAAAATCAAGATTTGAGTTTTGAACAATTTTTTGAAGACATGAAAAATGTTTTAAGATTTGATGTTACGCCTATGATTATCTTGTAGAGACGCGATGCTCGCGTCTCTTATAAACAAACATTGGGGGGTAAATAATCCCATTTCGGGAAATCGCTTCCTTCATTCCAAAAATAACTATTCCAACACGGAATGTTGAAAATCCGAAACCTTGAATGTTTGGAGTATAAAAGTTGTTTCTTAATTGAGACATTTAAGGCAAAAGTATTGCAAAGATACAACACATTTTGTAACTAAGTAATTGATGATATTTACAATTTTTATTTTAAGGCTTCCATTTTCTATCACAATAGTAAAAAAAATAATTTTTTAAAAACAACAAGTTAACATCCGATATTTTAATATTTTGTTTGATATTTCAATATTTTGTTTGACATCTTTTCCGAAGCGAGTTACTATATTTGCCCACTGATTACTCATCGTCTCAAATTGTCACTGGTACCAGCCAAACAACCCATTAAACTATTTTTAGTATTTTTGGTAGGTAAGGGTTATTTTTTAAACAAGGGCTAGTGATTGCACACCACATAATTTCTCTATTTTGGCGTGTTTTGCCAAGCCTATATAATCCTCTCCTATAATATTAATACAATAAATATTTTTATGTGATGTATTGATATCAAGATTATTTAATCTTTCTTAGCGACAACAGGGCGATAGAATAATTATAAGCTCGAAAACCCGTTCAATATAAGGAGAGTACAATTATGTTTAAGAAAACTATCGCGTTAGTAGCAGGTACAACGTTGGGCCTTGTTTTGACAACTAACCCAGTATTAGCTGGTTTTGGTGATGTTTTAGCAGATATTGAGGCAGGTATTGATAAAGCTGTGGAAAAAGTCACCGAAGTCACTGGAGAAGCAAAAGCGGCCGCTGAGGCAAAAATAACAAAGGTTCTTGGGGGAGATGAGAGTGCAGAAACGGCAACACCGGATTGTGTCCCAGAAGCTGCTGAAAAAACGGAAGGTGCAGAAAACGAAGTGGTGGGAAAAGCGAAAGACTGTGTGACTCAAGCTGCGGTTGATACTGCCACTGAAACAGTGGAAAAGGCCAAAACTGATGCAACTCAGGCTGCTGATGCTGTTACTGAAACAGTGGAAAAGGCTGTAACAGATGCTGCCACTGAAACAGTGGAAAAAGCCAAAGCTGGTACAATTGAGGCTGCCGTTGAAGCGGTTACTGATGCGGTTAAATAAGTTGTCAAAAAAAGAAAAATCAGTTGTATCAGCGTTAAAACAATATAAAGATTTACTTGTTTAGTGACGTGATAGATTCATCAATAGTTTACAAATTGATTGAAAAGTTTTTTTGTCCCCACGTACTCAATATGGGGACATTTCTTTAATCTCTCATATAGCGATTTATTACTCTAATCCAATATCAGCATTCTTGCCATCACCTCCCTCACGTCCATCTGCACCGTAAGAGTATAAATCATAATCACGTCCTTCACGCCCTGGACGTATGTATTGATAGTTGTTACCCCACGGGTCTTGCAGTGATTTTTCCAAATAAGGGCCATACCAATTTTGGTTATCCGTAGTATTTTCAAGCAATTCATCTAGATTATCAGGGTATTGAAACATATCCAGCCGATAGAAATCTAAGGCGGTTTCGATTATATTAAGCTGTGAACGGGTTGTGTTAACAAACTGAGAATTGTCAATTGAAGTCATAGCCGCCTCAGTTTGATTATTCCAGACAACTTGGTCATTTACAGTCAATTGCCCCTTTTGAAAACTCACCACTGATTTATAGGTGTCATTACCAACATCAATTAGCAATCTGCTGAAAATTATTTCATTGAGTTGCTTGTTGACAGTGGTTTCATCTTCAAATTCAAGCATTAACGCCATTTCCATCAAGCGTTTGCTGACACTAAATTCTGCTTGTGCCTGTAATGCTGGTATCACTGTGGCATCAAAATTCTCTTTGGTTTCAAAGGAAATTGATTTTTTCCCGTCAAAGCGAAGTATCAAATTGCCTTCTAATTCCCCATAAGGTGTTTCCAATTCCATAGAAGTCAGTGCTATTTCAGGGGATTTTGCTAAAAGTTGAGGCACGACTTCCATGAATTTTTCAAGTAACACAGGATCTACTTGCTCTTCAGAAATTTCGTCATTGAAAAGTTGTTTGCTTAATTCACGTGTTGTTTGTTGCAAAGTCAACAAAGCTTTAGCGTCTATACGGCGAAACTCAACATCACTCGCATAGCTGATATCTAAATCTTTTCCAACCTCTAAAATATCAGGTATACGCCATTCACCAATTTTCGTATGCAACGCATAGTTAATAAAACCTTCCTGTTCTTCGCCCACGCCAGTTACTACTAAATCTCTTAAAGCAGTTGCAAAATCCATCATCTGAACATCAATAACAAAGCGTCCCATTTTAAAATCAAGATTGCCTAAGTCAATGCCTTTGCTAGTGGTATTCACTTTGAAATGAAAAGCAACGTTTTGCATGTCTATCTGATAGTAATCATTATTCGTTTTAAACTGAGGTAAATTAAAATCCAATTTAATGGGCAAAAAGTCAGTGTCGAGTTCACCACTAAAAGTGAAGCCTTTAGCCTTGGCTGGGGTGGATACAATACTGTCTTTGGGAGCAGCAGGCACACTGGCTATCGCCTTTGTCTTATCAGGGCTTGATATCACACTCTCTTTGAGTGGCATATCTTCCATCATTGGTGTAGATTGGGAGAGCATTTTTACCGCTTCAGAAAGCGATTTGATAGCGGCAGCCAAAGATTTGATGACTTTAGCATTAGAAGCTGGACGCTTTGAGGTTGCCTCTGTTGCCTCTATTGCCTCTATTGCCTCTGTTGTCTCAGCCGATAACGGTTGGTTTATAAAAATCACTAATAAACCAGTGATTGTTAATTGAAATATTTTCTTCATATTAGAAATAGCCTCGTGGTATTTAAAAATAAATCCAAAATTTAAAGTCTTTACTCATTAAAAAAAGGAGTCCAAGATTTATCTTGGACAGTTCCAAACTAAAGTTTGGACTCCATTATTAGATTTGAATTTTCATTTTAGTATAATATTAGAATAAATTCCATTTAACAACCCAAATATCTATGGATAGATTCATTCAAAAATTTTTGTTGATAGAAAATACGATAGCACAAGAAAAAGGGCCAGTAGATTTATTTGCACTTTTTAAAATAGTAGAGATACCAAATCGGTGGGAAGTTGTGATTTCTGCAGAACGTTTGTCAGAAAATAACATAAAAGCAATGGAATATGTGACTCATAAAATCCGTGCTGTTTTGACTCAAAAAGAAATGATAACAATTTCCGCGGTTATTTTACTGACTGCCAATGAACCTTTTATCGAAGAACTTCAAAAATTTCTTAAGACAAATAATAATTCTAACGTTTTTTCCGAAGTTAATATACACGGTGTGGAAATTAAAAAAGGCTACATTATCAAAATATCTTTGCCAATGATGGAACAAAGTGATGGCGTAATTTAACTGTAAATTACAAAAAATTTTATTGCGGTAAATTTTTCTGTAATGCATTGGAGTTTAAAGCGAATCTTCAGGCAATACTTTGTAACGTATCACCAAAAAATTTCTTAGTTAGGAAAATTTTTAATTAAAATTTAAAATGGAAATAATTTTAAGAGATGGAAATAATTTTAAGAGAAGGTATTATTAAGGAGAAGGTATTATTTAAGGAGGGAGTATAATGGAGCCGGTAACAGGAGTCGAACCCGTGACAACCTGATTACAAATCAGGTGCTCTACCAACTGAGCTATACCGGCTTTTAATCGGAAAAAGACAACGATTGTTTATTGACAATCATCCACTTATCACGAAAGTGGACAATATAATACTTTATCTTCAAAAAAAATGCAAGTTATTTTTTAGAAACAAATAAAAAAAATGGTATGGTTTAATTCAGGGTAACACTCTAACATGTATTGAGATTGGAGTCTAAACCTTTATGTTTTGGCGTTCCAAACCTTTAGATTTGGACTCCAGATTAACAAATGAAAAATAAATAACTATTGTCTCCCTTTTCAAAGAGGAAATGTTTTCAAAAAATTAGGTTTTGGAAATATATACGGTTCAGGATAATCCACTTTACAAAAATACAGTCCCCCAGCTGGTGCAGTCACACCACCAACTGTTCTATCTCTAGCCTCTAGAACAGTACGCGCCCATTCAGGCGGCTGCTCACCGCACCCTATCGTCATCAATACGCCAGCAATATTGCGTACCATGTGGTGTAAAAAACCATTGGCTGAAATTTCTATCATTACTTGATCATCAATACTAGAAATTGTTAAGTACGAAATAGTGCGTACTGGATTTTTGGCTTGACAGGCTTTGGCGCGATAAGAAGTAAAATCATGAGTACCTAATAGATAATGACTCGCAGCCTGCATACGTTCAACATCTAATGGTTTATATTGCCACGTAATTCTTTTAGCTAATAAAGCAGGGCGAGTTGGGCGATTTAAAATAAGATAACGGTAGTGACGCGCCTGTGCTAAAAAACGTGCATGAAAATTTTCATCAACAGGCTGAGCCCATAATACACCAACATCATTGGGTAAATTCGCATTAGTACCTAATACCCAAGAACGCATGGTGCGTGGCGCAGTCACATCAGCATGTACAACTTGCCCTAAAGCATGTACTCCCGCATCAGTACGCCCCGCACAGATAACGGTAACAGGGTGATTAGCAACTTTGGATAATGCGGCTTCTACACAATCCTGTACATTACGAGCGTGAGATTGGGATTGCCAGCCATGAAAATCATTACCAGCGTATTCTATACCTAAAGCAATTTTCATTTGAGGATTGGTAATTAGTAATAGATTGGAGTCCAAGATTTATCTTGGGTTTGGAGTCCAAAATTTATTTTGGGTTTGGAGTCCAAAATTTATTTTGGGTTTGGAGTCCAAGATTTATCTTGGGTTTGGAATCAAAAATTTATTTTAAGATTAAAATAAGTCCTAACATAAATAATGGATAACCCCATTGCCATAAGGGTGGGGATTGAAGTTTAGGAATTTCTAATGTGCGTAACGGTGTTGTCTCTGCATGAATAAGTACTTTTAAAAATAATCCCGCCACTCTCTCACTGATTTTTTTGATAGGATTTTTTGTGGCGGTGGATGGTATTTCTGTGTAAAGATTTTGTACAGATTGAACCGTATCAAGCACTAAAGCAAGACGCACTGCCAGTCTTTCTGTGGAAAATCCTATTTTATTTAAAGGAATAAGCCACCATAACAAGGCTGCAATAATTTTCTGAGTTGAAGTTGTACTAATGAGGAGATGGGCTATAAGAACAATGATAACTAATGCAACAACTCTTTCCAATGCTAATAATAAACCATCTATGCTTGGCAACCAAGTGAACGTTGGCGAATGAAACCATAAATTTAGGATAAATAAGGATAAAAATAACCAACGCAAGCGTTTTAACAGGGGAAGAACGGATGAAAAGGGACAATAAACTTTAAATAATAAAAGTAAAGGCAGCCCAGCAATTAATATTGTTGAACTTGCCATAACCATGCTAACAATCAATAGAAAAAAACAAGCAAGTCGTATAATAGGATGCAAATTTATGAAGTGTGAATTGTAAATAGTGAATTCATAGGTGTTCGGGATTTTCACAAAAGCCCTTCCTGTTAAAATCTCTAATACCCTAAGTCAATAATAATTAAGATAAAGCATAAAGATTTTACGTTTTACATACTATCATGTAATCGCTTTTATTTTCAAGTATTAGTGAAAAATAGGGTGATTAAAAGTACATGGCTAGTACATTCAATTTTAAAGTTCTTTAGTCATTGATTTCCAATTTTTTGAAAAAATCGGATTTCTCAATGGTTTGAATATTGGAGAGAATCTGCACTTGTATAAATTATGGATACTAAATCCAATCTATTTTAGACTGCTTTAGCGCATCAGAATGAAAAAACATGTACTTTTAATCATACCCTTTTAAGTGTTTAGAGTAAAAAATGCAAGTTGTGATTTTATGATATTTTTTGTCTTAAACGCTTAATTATACTGAATATTACTATAAATTGAACTCGCGTAAATAAAGAACTTTAATATTTTTACCACTCAAATTATCCCATATTAAATTTTTAGGCAAAAATTTATCGAAAAATTTTTTCCAGTCTGACATTTTTAAGATATCCCCAACTTCGCTAAATCCAACTGTATTAGGATAAAGACATACATCAGGTTTGAGTTCTTCTTTTGTTTTTAGCCCAAATTCACTTAAATCCGTTTGGCTAGCATCCAAACTTAGTTCAACCATGGCTCTGAATCTCTCATCGTTGAGTAACAAACCTGCTATTTGAGTCTGGGCAATACTATGATTTAATGAACCCATCTCTTGAACCTCACCTTCAATTTTTTCATCTATCATTTCAGTTAATTCGCTTATATCAACAAAAATTATATCAATTAATATATTAATCCTCAGCTAATATGATATTGTCAAGATTAAGTTTTAAGGCTAAAAACTAAAGTCGGAAATCAACGACTCATAAGGAATGGTCATGAAATAATTTCCCGATTTTTCATTCCACAGGTTTTACCTATGGCTATTCACATTCAGGCCCTATCGGGCTTGGGAGACACGGTACGAAAAATTCAAAAAATAGTCAACCAGTTGGTTTTAAACCCGACAGGGGTTAAATGTGAATAGCCACTGGTAGAACCGGTGGAACCGAAAGTTATTTCGTGGTCATTACCTCAAAAAGGGCAACCACGAGGGATTGCCTCTACCATAGAAAATGGACATGTAGGGGCAATCCTTTATGGTTGCTCCCAATATTTTTGAAGGATGCCTAAAAATGTTAGCTTTAATTCCATCTTTTTGGCTTTCAATTTTTTTTAAACAACTTTAAATGAACATTGAACAAACATATATTAAAAAAATTCTCAAAACCCGTGTCTATGAAGTCGCAAAAAAAACACCACTTGATTATGCTACGAATTTATCACGACGTTTTAATAACCATATTTGGATTAAGCGGGAGGATTTACAACCTGTTTTTTCTTTCAAATTACGTGGTGCTTATAACAAAATGGCAAATTTATCTGAGGATATTTTGGCAAAAGGCGTAATAGCTGCTTCTGCCGGAAATCATGCTCAAGGTGTGGCATTATCAGCTGCAAAATTAAAAATCCCCGCTACTATTGTTATGCCCAAAACAACGCCTGAGATTAAAGTGGCTGCAGTACAAAGTTGGGGGGCTGAGGTGGTATTACATGGCACGACTTATGATGATGCCAGTAAATATGCTCAACAACTGGTTGAACAACAGGGGTTAAGTTATATACATCCTTATGATGATGAGGATGTGATTGCAGGGCAGGGTACGATTGGCATGGAAATTTTACATGAACATAGTGGAAAATTAGACGCGATTTTTGTACCAGTTGGTGGTGGGGGGTTGATTGCTGGTGTAGCGACTTATATTAAGTACTTACGCCCTGAAGTCAAAGTAATCGGAGTAGAACCTGATGATGCTGGGTGTCTTCATGCTGCGCTTAAAGCACAAGAAAGAGTTATCTTAGATCAAGTCGGCATTTTTGCGGATGGTGTGGCAGTGCGACAGGTGGGCAAATTGCCTTTTGAGATTGCACGCACTCATGTTGATGAAGTATTGTTAGTAAATACGGATGAAATTTGTGCCGCGATTAAGGATATTTTTGAGGAGACACGCACAATTACTGAACCCGCAGGGGCATTAGCGTTAGCGGGTTTAAAACAATTTATTGCGCGTGAAAATTGTAACGGATGTCACTTGATTACCATTGCCAGTGGTGCCAATATGAATTTTGACCGTTTAGGTTATGTGACAGAGCGCACTGAAATTGGTGAAAAACGTGAGGCGTTAATGGCGGTAACGATTCCAGAACGTCTTGGCAGTTTCCGTCAATTTTGCCACGCAGTTGGACAACATTTTATTACGGAATTTAATTATCGTTATGCGGATGATGAAAAGGCTTATCTTTTTGTTGGCGTGCGTTTAAATGATGGCTTAGAAAAAGATCGGTTAATCGCTAAATTACGTGACAAAGAGTATCCTGTCATAGATATGACTGATAATGAAATGGCAAAATCTCACATTCGCCACATGGTTGGTGGACATACCCAGTCTCTTGCAAATGAACGTCTTTATCGTTTTGAATTTCCAGAACGCCCAGGCGCATTATTGCATTTTTTAACACGTATGGGACAACGTTGGAATATCAGTTTGTTCCATTATCGCAATCATGGTGCGGCTTATGGGCGAATATTAGTCGGTATACAAGTACCAGATGAGCAATTGAATGAACTTCAAAACTTTTTAGAAAATTTGGGTTATCCCTATTGGGGTGAAGCTAATAATCCAGCTTATCAGTTATTCTTAAATTAAATATTATCTTAGGAGTTCATGTTACGCACAACACTTCTTCAGTGCTGGGAGCAGGGAGCAACCCACTGTAATGTTTTAAAGCTAATCCTTAAAAAAAAGAGTGGTAATTTGATAGATTTGTAGAGACGCAGTGCTCGCGTCTCCGATGATCGCGTCTCGGCTCGCGTTGTAAATACTCATGGAATTATTTACCCCCAATGTTCGTTTATAAATGATATGTAAACCTTATTGCTGGCTTCTATAGCATTTTCCGATTGCGTCAGGTACAAGTCCCCTCATCAATTTAAGGAGGGGATTTAGGGGAGGTTATCGGGAAATGCTATATCGAGCATTTAGAGACGCGAGCATCGCGTCTCTACAACATAAATCATAGAATTATTTATAGCAAATCATTATTTTTTAGAAATTTAAATATCAAGTCTCGTAAAAACACTGTGCATAACATCAGTTAGGAGTCCAAAATTTATTTTGGATAGCTTTCCAAACTAAAGTTTGGACTCCAAAAATCAATTTTTGTTTTTAAACTACAATCTTTACTACTATGACAAAATACCGTTTTGAAGACTACAATGAGTACAATGTATTAAAAGTTCCTTTATTGTTAGTGTTGGCAAGTATTTACTTACTTAAACATTTTCTAATTTTTGCTTTGCCAATGATTTCAACGATTCCGTTTCTCGTAAGATTTGCTCACCTGCAATTTAGTGTTCCCTTAGTATTATCTGGTATCCCCGCTATATTGGTAATAGTTGCCATGCTCAGACGAATTCCCAAAACACGTTCACCTATTTTACGGGGGATATGGCAATGGGGTAAAGCTTTATTATTGTCTAGCCTCCTGTTAGAAGTGGGATTCACTATTTTGTATATTGTGTTGGAACTCAAGAAATTTAATGAAGTGAGCTTGGTATTTCTTTATCTTGATATCGTACTAATTATTTACCTGATCAAATCGCAACGAGTGCGGGAGGTTTTTGCAGAATTTCCAGATAAAGACTGGAGTGAAGATAATCGGTAAAAAAAGATTGGTAATTCGATAGATTTTTTTTGTAGAGACGCGATGCTCGCGTCTCTAAATGCTCGGTCTCTACATATTTTCGGAGACGCGAACATCGCGTCTCTACATATTTATGGAATTTGGTAGAGACGCAATGCTTGCGTCTCTCGCTTAATAACTGATGTTACGCAGATAGCTTCCAAACTGGCGTGCAAAATTCATTTTGCTAACTAGAGTGCAAGTCCTCACAAAATAAATTATGCACTCCGATATTCACTTTTGGAAGTGTAGTGCGTAACATCAGTTAATAATCATCAATCTTTTAAAAACTTGATAGTCGAGTTTTAGAAACTAGAACATTGAGTCTCGTAAAGACACTGTGCGTAACATCAGTTATCTGGTATAATTTTTATTACATTCTCGTGGGAAGCCTTAGCTAACGTAACACCAACCGCTATACCTGATGATTTTAAAACAAAAATCTATACTATTAAATCATGCTGCAAAGCTGGTTATTAATCCGTTTAATCTTGTTCAAAACTTCAAGGTAAGCAAAAATGCTAAAACAACTTTTAATATTCCTAATAACGTTTAGTATGTTACCTGGACTATTCGCAAAAGAAACACTGATTTATGAATCTTTGGAACTTCGCCCTGATGATGCTCCATCACGTGCCGCTCAAGGATTGGTTAAAGGATCACATATCCAAGTTTTTTTACCCAGTATACCTTATGTTTATATTTCCCATGCCATTAACGGCGGTTTACTTCGCCCAGCGAATAATACCCGTGGTTGGGAGTATGAACTCGCTCTTTCCCATCGGCAAATCAGTGATATCACCTACGAATTTATTTTACGCAAAGGTGTCTTTTTCCAAGATGGTACTCCCTTTAATGCGGATGCCGTGCTAAGAAATATGGATGCTTTTACTTATCAGCCTTATCTCACCACTAAAATTCATGAAGTATTTGATTATGCTGAAAAAATAGATGATTACACAGTACAATTTAATCTTACTCAAAAATATGGAATGTTTCTTCATGATTTGATTTGGATACATTTTTATACCGACAAATATTTAGAGAAATACGGCTGGAACGGTAAAGCGACACTCCCTAATCTTGCCGAACCTGGGCCTTATGGTATAGGGCCTTATATTTTGACGAAAGGTTATATTGAAGGAGATAGACAAACGCCCAAAGCAGAACTGGTTGCCAATCCTAATTATTGGAATAAACGTTATCCAAAAATTGAGCGAGTGACGATTTACACGGAATTAAATAGTGAACATGCTAAGAATAGAGTGTTGCATGAAGAAGGCAGTTTGGATATTACCCCTATTGCAGTTGAACACAAAATAGAAACGATTTTATCACCTTATGCCAAATTGGTGATTTCCCCTTCCACCAATAATTATGCTATTCATTTCAATATGTATAATGGGCATTCCAAGCTCAAGGAAAAATCGGTGCGTTTGGCACTTAATCAAGCATTGCATCAAGTCAATTTACGCTACTTTATTTTTGATGACGAAAGCCAACTTTCTCCCACAATGGTTGCTCCCGACTTTCCGGGTGTTCAAGACGCGATGTTGGAGATCAAGCCTTATTCTGAAATCAGTAATCCTTACAGTAAAGTTAATCAAACACGCTTAAAGGAAATTCTTGACGGCTTACACTTAAAAGTGTTAACCCAAGAACGCTTTCTATTTTTATGGCGGGGAATTGAAGAGCAATTGAATAAAGTCGGTGTTGTGCTAGAAATTAAAATACTGCCTGATGAAAAAGCCATTTTTGCCCAATTACTGACAACTGAGGCGGGCAAAAATACGAAGCCTTGGGATTTATTGATTTGGGGAAATGATGATTGGTTTAATTATCACCCCTGGACAGCTTTTTTAGTCTACCGCACCCAAAACTATTGGAATAGTCCTTTTCATTGGAGTAGTATTTCTCCCGATTCAGTGCTGGATGATGCCATAGAAGAACTCTTTACAACAGCTATTGGAGAACCAGGTTACAATAATGTTGTTTATAAAATTATGAAACATGTTTATGATAATGCCTATATGCTATTTGTTCCTACACCCAATAAAGTGTTAGCAATAAACAAAGAAGTGATTTTTACTCCCTACAAACAAGCCGTTTTACCCTTATGGGAAATTAGCATTACCCGCGAACATTGGTCCATTCGTGAAGGTGATTATCCTGAAGAATTGAAACAACCTGTTAAGATTATCCGAAAGAATTTCAAACCAAACTAAAGTTTGGAACGAATAAAAAGCATTTCTAGTTCCCAAACTCTGTTTGGGAACTCATGAGGGGACGCTCCGCGTCCCGCAACGCAGAGCGTTGCTTCAGGCATTCCCAACGAAGACGTTGGGAACGAGGAAATCACCTTGAAAAAATTCGTTTATTTCGTAAATTAGTTGTACTATGGTTATTTAAAAGAGGAATTAATAACAACAATGAACAATCTCAAAATTTTTGTGAAACTTCTCGTTTTATCGTGTATTTTTACTGCTGTGTTGGTAATAATAGGGTTATATGGCATATATAACACAAAATCCACATTTGATTGGGTGGGTGAAGTTTATGAAAATGCCGGTACGATAGATCGGTTAGAACAGGAAATTGTCCGTCCAATTGCCCAATTGCGACAACTATCACTTTCCATCGTGATGGCTCCCGATAAAAAATTACAAAAGACGTTTAATCGAGAGCGCAAAGCTTTGATTAAAAATGTGGATAAAATGTTGCAAAAATGGGAAAGGTACATTAAGCATGATGTGGAAATGGAAATTTTTCACAATCTCCAAACTGCTTGGGATCAGTACAAAATTCTGACAAACTTGACTGTTGAAAAAGCTATGTTAGGTTACAGGGAATCCGCTTTTATCAATGCTATTGGTGCTGAAAGAAAACAGTTTGATGCACTTTATGTACAAACCTCTAAGTGGTTAAGTGATCAAGTTAATGACACTGCCGATGTTTATGCGGCAGCCCGCCAAAACTATAATAATATGTTTTGGATATCTTTGGGATTGATCGGCATTGCGGCTATTTTAGTTTTTTTGTTTAGCATCTATGTGGCTAGAAAAATCGTTAATCCGTTGACTCAAGTCAGTCAGCACTTAAAAATACTCGCTGAAGGTAAACTGGCTAAAGAAGTAATAACTTATAAAGGGCATGATGAAATTGCCGAAATTGTCGCTTCCACCGTTCAGTTAAAAAATGCGTTCAATAGTATTATAGATCAGGCCCATGCCATTGCAGCAGGTGATTATAGCAGTAACGTGAAATTGCTTTCTGACGAAGATCAACTGGGACTAGCACTGGCAGAAATGACAGAGACTTTAAGGGGAGTTATTCAACAGGCGAATGCTATCGCCAATGGTGATTACACCCAAAAGGTTAAACTACTTTCCGAACAAGATCAATTAGGGCAAGCGTTATCCGAGATGACAAGCACCTTACTTGAAGTGACTGCTAAGGCGGCGGCTCAAGACTGGTTAAAAACAGGGCAAACGCAACTCAGTGAGAAAATGAGTGGTGAACAGGATATTGTCGCGCTTAGCAACAACATTATCACATTCCTCATTCATTATATTGATGCACAGGTAGGGACATTTTATATCGCTTCAACGGCTGAGAGCAACGCACAAGAAATGCGATTAAAAATGTTAGCCAGCTATGCATATACCAAACGTAAAAGTTTAACCAATGAATTTATTGTAGGAGAAGGAATCGTTGGGCAAGCAGCTTTGGAGAAGGAAAATATCATTATTACGGGTTTACCTGAAGATTATATGCCCATTCAATCTAGTTTAGGTAAAGCACAACCCCGTAATCTCCTTGTCATGCCGTTTCTGTATGAACAGGAATTAAAGGGTGTCATTGAATTGGGTTCTTTTAATGAAGTCACTGATATCCAATTAGATTTTCTGAATCAAGTCATGCCAAGCATTGGAATTGCAGTGAATACTGCCAAGTCGCGCACCCGTTTACAGACATTGCTACACCAATCTCAACATCAATCGGAAGAATTGCAAAGCCAATCAGAGGAACTACAAACCCAACAAGAGGAATTGCGACAAACCAATGAAGAATTGATAGGACGCACACAAGACTTAGAACAACAACAAAGGGATATTCATCAGAAAAATCTAGAATTAGGAAAATCCCAACAAACGATTGAAGCCAAAGCGAAAGAGTTGGAGTTAGCGAGTAAGTATAAATCCGAATTTCTCGCCAATATGTCCCATGAATTACGCACACCGCTTAATAGCCTGTTAATTCTTGCTCAACTGTTGTGCAACAACAAGGAAGGCAACCTCAACGAAAAACAGATAGAATATGCAAAAACCATTCACAATGCAGGTGGTGAACTACTGACTTTGATTAACGACATCTTAGATTTGTCCAAAGTTGAAGCGGGCAAAGTTGAACTGAATATCGAAAAAATGGCAATGACTAAATTGGTTGATGGTATTCAAGAGAAATTCCAACCCCTTGCCAAAGACAAGCAACTGGATTTCAAGATAGAGGTTGCTACCAATGTGCCAACCACGCTTTATACCGATCATCAACGGCTACAACAGATTATTATCAATTTTTTATCTAATGCCTTTAAGTTTACTGAGGAAGGTTCTGTTGAATTGTCTATCTGTCGTCCATCTACAAATCAGAATTTATCTCTCAGTGGTTTGAATCCGGAAAAAACCATCGCATTTAATGTGATAGATAGTGGTGTAGGTATTCCCAAGGAAAAACAAAGAAGTATCTTTGAAGCCTTTCATCAAGCAGATGGCACAACGAGCAGACGTTACGGTGGTACTGGTTTGGGATTATCTATCTCCCGTGAATTTGTGCGATTGTTTGGCGGTGAACTACAACTGCAAAGCGAAAAAGGCAAAGGGAGTACATTTACCTTTTTCATGCCAGAAAACATAGGAGAACAAAAACCGCCTTCTCCCCCTACCTTTCCACAAAAATCGACAGATTCAACAACTATTCCTTCGCCTGAAAAATCTGATTTATTTTCTACATTAGTAGTGCCAGGTACGCTGAAATCATCAAAACCGGACATAGCTGCCCCTTCATCCGAAAAATCTGAAACATTAATACCGGTAAAAATGCCAACCGATGATAGAGCCAGCTTGAAAGCAGTAGATAAATCCCTCCTCATCATTGATGACGATCCTAAATTTTTACAGATTTTGATGGAAATGGCACGGGAAAAAGGTTTCAAATGTATTGTTGCGATGGATGGTGAAACAGGTTTGCAATTAGCAGTAGAGTATAAACCCAGTGCAATTATTCTGGATATCGGTATGCCGAAAGTAGATGGCTGGACAGTAATGGACAAACTCAAAGATAATCCAGAAATTCGGCATATTCCTGTATATTTTGTTTCTGGTTATGATAAAGAATTGGAGGCCAGGAGTATGGGTGCTATTGGATATTTGCTAAAGCCTGTCAACATATCGGAACTTGAACAAGCCTTTAAAAAAATAGAATATTTTGTCACCAATACCATAAAAAATCTGTTGCTGGTGACTGATAATGAACAACACCAACGAATCATTTTAGATTTAGTAGGTGGTCAGGATGTACGAACTATTGTGGCAAACACGGTTGAAACTGCGGAACGACATTTGCGAGAAACGCCTATTGATTGTCTCATTCTTGATGTAGATGTAGAACAAGGTCTCGGTATTGAGAAACTTGAACAAATGTATCAAGTAGAAAATTTGTCTCAAATACCAATTATTGTTTATGTAGATCGAGAGTTGACCAAGGATGAAGAGATGCTATTGCAACATTGTAGCGAAAACATGACGATCAAGTCCGTTAATTCCCCTGCACGTTTGTTGGATGAAGCGACTTTATTTCTTCACCAAATAGAGACTAGCTTATCCAAAGAAAAGCGCAATATGTTGCGAATGGTCCACGATAAACAACTTATCTTGGCACATAAAAAGGTGTTGTTAGTTGACGATGATACTCGTAATACTTATGCCTTATTGCTAATGTTGGAAGAAGAAGAAATGCAAGTAACTGTGGCTAAAAATGGGAAAGAGGCTTTAGAAGAATTAGAAAAAAAACCAGATATGGATGTTGTTCTTATGGACATTATGATGCCCGAAATGGATGGTTACGAAGCCATGCAAAAAATTAGAGAACAACCACAATTTAAAAAATTACCGATTATCGCCTTAACAGCCAAAGCCATGAAAGGTGATAAAGCAAAATGTATAGAAGCAGGCGCAAATGATTACCTGCCCAAACCTATCAATATGGATAAGCTTATTTCCTTATTACGTGTATGGCTGTATCAATAAAAAAAGGGAGACACACGGCTGTGTATCTTAATACCTTTACCAATTTGATGGTTGTTTCGTTCATTCATTGCGTGAAGTAGAGACACACGGCGGCCGTGTGTTTCTACGACAAAAATATCGAACCAAATTTTACTTCAATAAATGATGATTCTTTACTAATGGATTTTAAAATATACTTTTTTATCGGATTAATCACATTTTTTTCCCCAGTTTGGGCTGAAACAACATTAACAAAAAACAGGCATGATTTTCTAAACAGGAACGATTTTCTGATAAATAAAATGGGTAGTCCTGCACAAAGTAGTGGTGTATAATATTGGGACAAATTTTACGAAAAAGGTAATAGCAATGAATTGTCCAACTTGTCAATCAGAAAATATCATAAAAAATGGCAGTATTCACAATGGAAAA
>JAUCGK010000528.1 GCA_030378085.1 Candidatus Parabeggiatoa sp. HSG14 | reverse complement strand
TTAGAAAAACTCTTTCGTTTTCTAAAAAACTTTCAAATCACATTGGAGCCATTTGGTTTTTCATTCATCATTATAATGCTAATATCAATTAGATTTTATCACCACTACTTTGTGCAGGACTACCAAGTAAGGAAATAAGAAAATAAGGAAATAGAAAAATAATGTTTTAAAGATTCTGTCATTATTGTAAATAAGTATAGTATTTAAAGTGCTTGGAGATAAAAAAATTGAGAGAAGTCAGTTTTTATCATAGCGAGCCTCCCTTAAGTATATTGCATAACCTTATTTTATCCAAAGTTTTGAAGTTAATTTATCAACAAGTCGTAAATGTCTTGTATTCATCATAAGTCATTACCTTTTTTTAGTAAGACCCCCCAAATTTTTTGAAGAAACTCATTTTTTTGACTTTTTTTTTGGATTTAACCAATCCAAATAGTCTTTCACACCTTCTTCCACTGTTTTAAAAGGCTTATTATAACCAATCTCACGTAAAACCGTCATATCTGCTTCTGTAAAACTCTGATAGCTACCTTTTAAATGTTCAGGAAAGGGAATATATTTAATTTTGCCGTGTCCATGCCAAGCAACGACAGCACGAGCGACATCATTAAAAGTTTGAGCTTTACCAGTTCCTACGTTGAAAATCCCTGAATTTTCTGGATTATCCATAAACCATAAATTTATATCTACTATATCACGGACATAGATAAAATCACGGAGTTGTTCACCATTAGTATAGCCATCACATCCTTCAAACAATTTAACAGTTCCATTACTGATCAATTGTTGATTAAAGTGATATGCAACACTTGCCATAGTGCCTTTATGTTGTTCTCTGGGGCCATATACATTGAAGTAGCGTAATCCAACAATTTGTGAAGTGGTTGTTTCAAGAATCTGGCGCACATATTGGTCAAACAAAAATTTAGAATAGCCATACACATTGAGAGGTGCTTCAAAACGACGATCTTCTTGAAAAACCGTACCATTGCCGTAAACTGAAGCACTAGAAGCATAAAAAAGTGGTACATGACGGCCTAAACAATAATTTAGCATTATCTTGGAAAACTCATAATTGTTTGCCATCATGTAATGTCCATCCCACTCTGTTGTACTAGAGCATGCCCCTTGATGAAAAAATGCTTCTATTGAAGCCGCAAAATATTCTCGCTTTTGAATTCGTTTCAAAAAAGCATCTTTTTCCTGATAATCATAAATATCACAATCCACCAAATTTCTAAATTTTTCACCTTTAGTCAGGTTATCAACGACTAAAATGTTGTTATGGCCGCGTTTATTAAGTGCTTTGATAATATTGCTGCCAATAAATCCAGCGCCGCCCGTGACAATAATCATAAATCCTCTTTTTCTTTTGTAGTTACATGTTGCAAAGCTGCAATAATATCGGTAGTGGAACAGCCTTCTAAAAAATCCAAAGTCAGTACCTGTCCACCGTTTGCCAATACACAATCACTCCCAGCAATTTGATTTATTTGATAATCTCCCCCTTTGACTAAAATATCCGGTAGAATTTGACAAATTAAGTTTTTTGGAGTTTCTTCGGAAAAAGGGATTACCCAATCAACGCATTCAAGGGCGTTTAATACCGTCAAACGTTTTTCTAACGTATTAATTGGACGTGTATTTCCCTTTAAACAACGTACTGAATCGTCATCATTAACAGCAACAATAAGTCGATCTCCTAATTGTCGGGCTTGTGTTAAATATTGGATGTGTCCTGCATGTAAAATATCAAAACAGCCGTTAGTCATTACAACCGTCTCGCCATTAGCTTGTGCGGCTTTGACTGCTGTTTTTAAAGTCGTGGTATCATATACGCCTTCACCGTGGTGTTGATGTAAAGTATATTCGAGTTCAGCAATATCGACTGTTGCAGCACCAAGTTTAGTAACAGCTATCCCTGCGGCAAGATTAGCCAATGCGGTAGCACTTATCCAATTTTGCCCTGCGGCTTTGGATGCTGCTAAAACGCCTATTACTGTGTCTCCAGCACCAGTCACATCAAAAACTTCATGGGTATGAGCCGGTAAATGTAACGCTGAATGTCCTTGTTGCAACAGTGTCATACCGTGTTGACTTTGAGTAATCAACAAGGCTTCCAATTCTAAACGTTCGCGCAAAGCTTGACCTTTTTCAATCAATTGCGATTGGGTAGCACAAGTACCAACAATGGCTTCAAACTCGGCCATATTAGGTGTGATGATTGTTGCACCTTGGTATTTGCTAAAATCATTCCCTTTTGGATCAACTAAAATAGGCTTATTGGCAGCACGGGCTAAACGGATTAGAGTTAATGGATCAGCTAACACCCCTTTGCCATAATCAGATAGAATAATAGCATCAACAGCATCAAGATAAGTTTGCATCTGATCCTGTACTGATTGTGGATTTAAGGTTGTAAACCCATCTTCAAAATCAAGCCGTATCAATTGTTGATGACGACTGAGGACACGTAACTTAGTAATGGTGTGTACATCGGCTAACTGAATAAACGCACACTGTATACCTTTTGCCGTTAAGTGTGTAAAAATAGTATCAGCCGAATCATCTTTGCCAGTGACACCAATCAAAGTGACTTGTGTCCCCAACGTTTGAATATTACAGGCAACATTACCAGCCCCCCCTGGACGTTCTTCATGTTGTTTGACATGAACTACTGGCACGGGTGCTTCTGGGGAAATTCGTGAAGTGATCCCATGCCAATAACGATCTAACATGACATCGCCTATCACTAAGATATGAGTAGACTGAAATGAGGGAATGTTGAGATTCATAAAAATGAGTAGTTGGTAATTGGTAATGAATAATTAAATTTTTATT
>JAUCGK010000059.1 GCA_030378085.1 Candidatus Parabeggiatoa sp. HSG14 | reverse complement strand
GTAAAGTACAATCTGTGAAGATTGAGAGTTAAAAATACACATAAATAAAACTAAGGAATAAGGATTTAATAATTTGCAAAATGTTGGTACTAAACCTGACAGGTTTTTAAAACCTGTCAGGTTTCAACTTTCGTATTTTATTGAATCCTCATCCCTAATAAAAAATAATATAGATGTTAATACTTAAACCAAAATTACAATTTTCGTGAATTTTCATGAAATTTTAAAGTACTATTAAGAATCCTATTTCTTGAAGAAATAGGATTTTTTTATCCTTTAAATATTCTCACAAACTTTCAAGTACATTCTAAAAATATCGTTGTACCATCTTAAAATAATAGTATTTATCAATAACCATATTGTTAACTACTAAATTTATAAAGATTTCTTGAATAGAGATTCCAAACTTTAAACTTTTCTACTAAATTTTAGTTGTGGAATTCCTAATTAGTTATTTTGGCACTCCCAATAGATGAGTGCTAAAATAATCAAGGAATCAAGAAATCTAAAAAATCTAAAAAAATAGGGGAAAAATAATGTCAAACGCTTTATCTTTAAACTTTGGTTCACAAATCGCCTTTCCAGATCATAATCTTGATAGCTATATACGATCTGTTAAAGCAATTCCTGTACTCACTGTCGAAGAAGAACGAGAATTGGCAGAACGCTTGTACAATGATGAGGATCTTAAAGCCGCTCGTCAATTAGTAGTGTCACATTTGAGATTTGTTCTTTATATTGCTCATAGTTATCGTGGTTACGGGTTACCCCAAGCCGATTTAATTCAAGAAGGCAATATCGGTTTGATAAAAGCAGTTAAACGATTTAACCCAAATGTTGGTGTGCGTTTAGTATCATTTGCTGTACATTGGATACGCGCTGAGATTCACGAATTTATTCTCCGTAATTGGCGTATTGTCAAAGTAGTGACAACCAAAGCGCAACGTAAATTATTTTTTAATTTACGCAGTATGAAAAAACGCTTGGGGTGGTTGTCTCAAGAGGAAGCTGAAAATGTTGCTAAAGATTTGGGAGTCAATACTAAAGATGTTATAGAAATGGAAAAACGGATGTCAATGCAAGATGTCCCGTTTGATGTTCCTAATGACAGTGACGATGAAAATGAAGTATTTGCACCTGCCGCTTATTTAGAAGATTCTCGTTATGATCCAGCAACACTGGTAGAACAGGATGAATGGGAAGAACATGGACACGAACAGTTACAACATGCCTTTGAAAAATTGGATGTTCGTAGTCAAGATATCTTAAAAAAACGTTGGTTAAATGAGAAAAAAGCCACGTTACAAGAGTTAGCGGATCACTACAAAGTGTCTGCTGAGCGAATCCGTCAAATAGAAGGTAATGCGCTTAAAAAGCTTAAGAAAAACATCAATATGGCCGCATAATCTTTTTCCTAAAGACATCTCTCTTGAAAAATAGGGAGAGAAATTAAGGAATTTTTCAAAATGGAATATCTATCCATTCTCCTTTTGAGGCAAAAATTTTTGTGTACAAAAATATTTTGCCTTAAAAATTATCCTCAACTAAAAATTATTTCTACCTTATTTAGTTGGGGATTTCCCCTCCCACACCTTTTTTTCCAAAAACTCACTGACGCACAATTTGAAAAAATCCAACAAACGTTGGAACAAGAAGACGAAAAAAAAGAGAAAATTCTTTGCAAAGTGTGCCAGCATCCTATCACTTCCCATCAAAAAAAAATTGAAATCAATGGACTGAACCAACATGTTTTTAGGAATCCTGCTGGATTTTTTTATGAAATTGTTTGTTTCTCCTCTGCTAATGGATGTATCAATAAAGGCTCATCAACCTTAGAAAATACTTGGTTTCAAGGATATTCTTGGCGTTACGCGCTTTGTTCAAATTGTTTTGCTCATTTAGGGTGGTTTTTTCAATCAGAAAATGACAGTTTTTACGGTTTAATCCTGGAAAACTTAGAAGAAGAATATTAGTGCCTACGTTAATCGTCATTTTGACAATCCTCTTTATCATTGTTTTTTCCAAGGTATTTTATTTCAATTCCATACTTTACCAGTGTTTGTGTTAACATTTACACTTCAACGATAAATCCAATTGAAACTGAATGGGAATTTAGAAAAATTGAAACTGGCAAACCATTTGCTATACTAGAATAGTGGCATTTATTAGAAATTAAGAAGGAATGGTTAATCTAATACCTCCACCAATTTAAAAAAAGAATGATGCAGGATTTTCATAAACTTTTATAACTTTTATCTCGACAAAAATTTCGAGAAATAGTACCTCATTCCCAAAACAACAAAAAAATCTGGCTTTTGTTAATTTTTTTGGAGTCAAAAATTTATTTTGGAATAAGAAAAATTTTGTTCTACCTAAAACCTTTGAGATTTTTAACCCTCAAAAATGTGACAAAAAAATAAAAATTTTCTGGATTAAGTCACTGGAGAAAATATTTGAGATGACTAAAATTTACGCTTCTTATCAATTTTTGTTGAAAGTCATTATCAGCGTGTGCTTTGGCAGTTTTATATTTTTTTCAAATGCTATAGCTGCCATTAACACGACTGATTTATTACAACAAGGGCAAAATTTTTATCAACAAGGAGATTTTGCAACAGCTGTTGAAAAGTGGGAGGATGCCCTGAGTAAGGTTGAATATGGGAGTTCTACACATTTTGATATGTTGATTCAATTGGCTGCCGCAAAGCACGCACTTGGCAGTTACGCCGATGCGGTTGAGGATATCCAACAAGCATTATCTATTGCAGAACGTAGCGGTATACCTGAACAAAAAGTGCTGGCGCATAGTTATTTAGGTGATGTTTTGCTTGCAATGCAACAACCGGATATCGCGAAAACCAAGTTGGAAGATCAGCTTGATCTTGCGCGAACTTTAAATGATCCACAAATTTTGGCTAACTTATTGAATAATTTGGGTAATGCATTAAGCGTATTACAGGAATACACTGAGGCATTACAAGCCTATCAAGAAGTAGCAGATATAGCAAAACGCGTTGGCAATACACTGTTGCAAGTTCAAGCATTAAGCAATCAGGCACAGATTCACTTAAAACTGGAAGAGCCTGAGACTAGCGTTGTTATGTTAGAAAAAGCGTTGTCACTTATGCCGCAATTATCCCAGAGTTTTGATAAGGCATTTCTTTTGCTGGGTTTGGGACAATTGGCTGTACGGATTCAAAAATATGCCCAATTTCCACTTCTTCAAAGAAAAGCTTACCAAGTTTTTACCGAAGTTATTCAATTTGCAGAGCAGTATCAAGATAAACGTCTAAAGTCTTATGCAAAAGGCTTTTTAGGACAACTTTATGAACACAAGCAACGCTATCGGGAAGCTTTGCAATTAACCCGAGAAGCGATATTTTCTGCTCAGGGAATGCCCGATATTTTATATCTTTGGGAATGGCAACGAGCGCGTCTTCTGCAAGCACAAGGAAATTTAGAAAACGCATTGGATGCTTATCGACGTGCCCTAGATTACTTACAACCTATTCGCTCTGGACTCACTACAGGACAGCGTAACGCAAAAGAAGTTTTTTATGAACGTATACGCCCTGTGTATTATGGCTTGGCTGATGTACTGCTACAGCAAGCCTCAGCAACTTCTTCGCAGAGCAAAAAAAATGAACTGTTGATTCAAGCCAGAAACGCAGTTGAACTATTAAAGGCGGCTGAATTACAGGATTATTTCCAAGATGAGTGTGTGTCTGCAATACAGGTTCAGATTACTCAATTGGAACATATCACTCAAAAAAATACGGCAATATTTTATCCGATTTTACTGTCAGATCGCATGGAATTATTGCTGACGACAGCCAATGGTATTCGTCAATTTGTGGTGCCAATAGGTTATGATACATTGGGACAAACCGTGTTAACATTTCGCAGAAATTTGCAACGCACGACAGATGGTAGTTTTATTAAACAGGCGAAGCAACTTTACCAATGGTTAATTACACCGTTGGAAAATGAATTATCTCAACACAAAGTTGATACCTTGGTGATTGTACCTGATAGTTTTTTGCGGACAGTACCGTTGGCTGCTTTGTTTAATGCCAAGACCAAGAAATTTTTGTTCCAACAAGTCGCACTTGCTGCAACACCTGGATTAACACTCACAGACCCACGCAGTTTATCCAGAAAAAATATAAGAATTTTACTGAATGGTTTATCAGAAGGTGTACAAGGATTTTCTCCGTTGCCAAGTGTGACTAAAGAAATTCAGAACATAAACAAACTGTTTAGCAACAGTATGGTATTACTCGATCAGGAATTTTCACTGGAACATGTCAATCAAGCACTACAAAGCACCCCTTATGAAATTGTTCATGTTTCTTCACATGGACAATTTGATCGCGATCCGAAGAAAAGTTTTCTGTTAACTTATGATAATAAATTGACGATGGATCGTTTGGAAACTTTATTTAGATTAAGTGAGATGAGAAAAGATAAAGTTGAACTACTCACTTTAAGTGCTTGTCAAACAGCAGTCGGTGATGAACGTGCCGCATTGGGATTGGCAGGTGTTGCAATTAAAGCGGGAGCAAGAAGTGCATTGGCAAGTTTGTGGTTTGTCGATGATGATGCAACTTCTCAACTGGTGGCGGAATTTTATAGTCAACTAAGAAATCCTGCTTTATCAAAAGCACAAGCACTTCAAAGTGCTCAAAAAGAATTGACGAAACAACGTAAATTTCGTCATCCCGCATATTGGGCACCGTTTTTATTGATTGGTAATTGGCTATAGAAGACGTTATTTTGTTGTTTTCCTATAATGTGGAAACCTGACAGGTTTTTAAAACCTGTCAGGTTTAGTTTCGGATATTTTGGTCATACTTTCCCCAAAGCGATTGACGCTAAATTTTCTCTTTTGTTAATACGTTACCGAAAAATTTAAAACCCCATTCCTATCTTCTATCACTTTAAATTCATCAGTTTCGTCACTCAATACCAACCTTCAATAATCTCCATTTCCACTTCACTTTGAGCTTGCCGATCATCAGCTAGCCTTGTACTTTATTTAATCATTACTAACTGAAACTAAAATCATCCAAAATGCAATACGCCGAACTTATTCAATTAAAATCCTTAGAAACAGTCATAGAAGTTCGTGATGCTAACGAACCCGCGAAAGCCAAACAACTGGTATCAACCTATGTTATTTCTAATGAAATGGCAGATCGATTAATTAATTTAATCTTTGTTCAACTACAATTTGACCGTTTAACGGATAACAAAGGCTTATTAATTGTTGGTAATTATGGCACTGGTAAATCCCATTTAATGGCGATGATTTCCAGTATTGCAGAAAATGCCACATTAGTGAATGAATTAGATCATACCAAAGTGGCTGAAGCCGCGCAATCCATCGCAGGTAAATTTCATGTTGTTCGTACCGAAATCGGTGCTACCACCATGTCGTTGCGTGACATACTGACACAAGAACTAGAAAATACACTCAACCAAATCGGTGTCCATTTTCAGTTTCCCCCTGCGAATAGAATTACTAATAACAAACACGCTTTTGAAAATATGATGTTTGCTTTTGAGGCGCGTTATCCTGAACATGGGTTACTCTTAGTTGTGGATGAATTGCTAGAATATTTAAGGGCGCGTAATGATCAAGAACTGATTCTTGATTTGAATTTTTTACGTGAAATTGGCGAAGTGTGCAAAGATTTACGCTTTCGTTTTATAGCAGGGCTTCAAGAAACTATCTTTGATAATCAACGATTTGAATTTGTTTCTAACGCTTTGCGGCGTGTGAAGGATCGCTTTGAACAGGTTCTCATTACACGCAGAGATATCAAATTTGTAGTCGCCAAACGTTTACTAAAAAAAGTCGATCATCAAAAACCAAAAATCGAACATTATCTTCAGCAATTTGCTGTCTGCTATGGCAACATGAATGAACGCATGGCCGAATTTTGCGCCTTATTCCCCGTTCATCCCGATTTCATTGATACGTTTGAACGCATTACTGTTATTGAAAAACGCGAAATTCTCAAAACCATTGAAAAAGGTGTACAAGCTTTAGCACATAAAGAAGTCCCTAAAACACACCCGGGCTTACTCGCTTATGATAGTTATTGGAAAATCCTTCAAGAAAACCCCTCTTTTCGCGCTATTCCAGAAGTACGTGAGGTGATTGAATGTAGCCAAGTCTTAGAAACTCGGATTGAAAGTGCTTTTACACGCCCTGCTTATAAAGCATTGGCAATACGGATTATTCACGCATTGTCAGTGCATCGCTTAACAACACACGATATTTCAGCCCCCGTCGGTGTGACAGCACAGGAGTTGCGAGATAGTCTTTGTTTATATCAGGAAGGTATTGATGAGTTGGGGGGCAATCCTGCGGATGATTTGTTGTCTTTAGTAGAAACTGTATTACGAGAAATTCTCAAAACCGTCAATCGTCAATTTATTTCTACGAATGCCGAAAATGGACAATATTATATTGATTTTAAAAAAAATTATGATTTTGATGCCATTATTGAAAAACGGGCAGAAAGCTTAGACATTTATCAACTAGATCGTCATTACTATGCAGCACTTCGCCAAATAATGGAAGTCTCTGATATGCCTTCGGGTTGGAGCCACAGTTTTAGTTGGACTTATGAATTAGAATGGCGTTCCCACCGCATAACGCGCCAAGGCTATTTAATCTTTGGTATCCCGACAAGAAGTACAGCCGCCTTATCAACAACCCGTGATAACAATTTTTTACTGTATTTTCTACCACTTTATTCAGCATTCAATTTTCAACTTTCTGCTTTTAGTGCCAAAAATGAACTTTTTTTTAGACTGAACAAAACAGATGAAAAATTTGATCAACTTTTACGTCTTTACACAGCTTCCGCCGATTTAGTGTCCAGTTCATCAGGACATGCAAAATCGGTGTATGAATCAAAATCGCAAACCTATTTACGGGAAGTTTTACAATGGTTACAAGAACAGAAAGCCACCGCCTTTGAAGTCACTTATCAAGGACAAAGCCATAAATTAATAGAATGGTTAGAAGAAGTCAAACATAAAGATTATCGAGTGACAAGCGATCCCGCTCTTTTCAATCCACATCCCTCACTATTAGATAATTTCCGTGACTTAATTGAGTTAGTTGCAGACAGTTGTTTAGATCGCTATTTTTCTGAAATTGCTCCTGAATATCCTATATTTTCCATTCTTGTTTCTCATGAAAATTTAACACAAATTGCACAAGAAACTTTACGCAGTATAATCAGTCCAAACCGCAGCAAACAAGCTCGCGGCATTTTAGCAGCATTGGGATTACTCACGGGAGAACAAATCGCACCCGCTCGCTCAAAATATGCACAAGCCATTATTGAACAGTTACGCCAAAAACCGACTGGGCAAGTACTCAATCGGCTAGAATTATTGCCAGAAAATTACTTTGCACCAGATATCTATCGTCTTGAACCAGAACTGGTTATAATATTAATTGCAACACTTGTTTATGCTGGAGAATTGGTATTAGTAATGCCCAAACAACAGTTTAATACCACTAACTTTGCAGCCCTTACCAGTACTTCAATAAAAGATTTATTAGAATTTAGACACTTAGAACGCCCTAAAGCATTTAACTTATCCGCATTAAAAGCGTTGTTTGAGTTATTAACCTTACCGAGTGGTTTAGACATCGCGCTCACCAACAATGAAGAAGTGGCTGTACAACAGTTACAAACCAAAGTGAGTGAAACACTCAACCAACTGGTACAAGCCCAACAGATATTAACGACAGGCTGCCTTTTTTGGGGGAAACCAATACTCAATCAAACCGACATGCAACATTATTGGGAGAGTTTAGCACAAATTAAAAGTTTTTTAGAAACACTACAAGCTTATTCAACGCCATTGAAGTTCAAAAACTTTCGCTATAATGCGGAAGAAGTGATAGCTCACAAAAACAGTTTGATACTTTTGCAAGATATTAACCATTTGCAAACGATGCTTACCATTTTAAATCCAACCATCACCTATTTAACAGCGGCAGAATCAGCATTATCGCCTCAACATGCCTGGCTATTGGAAGTAAATCAAGTGCGCGATGATCTGCTTGCTAAACTGAACGATATTCAACAACGCAATAGTTCTGGTTTTAGTTACCATATCCAACAACAACTCAATATTTTGCAGAACAACTATATCATTGCTTACTTAGCATTACATCAACAAGCACGTTTAAGAGAATCTGAAGAAAAAACCAAGCAAGTGCTTTTAAACGATAATCGACTGAAAAATTTAAAAAAATTAGTAAAAATAGCTTTCCTACCTCGCCAACAATTGAACGAATTTGAAAATAGCCTCAACCGGTTACAAACCTGTTACGCGCTCACTGAAAATGACTTAATAGCACATACGATATGTCCTTATTGTGGTTACCAACCCATTTCCGAATCACAAACCGCCACACCCATAGTACGACTGGCACGACTTGACCAAATTTTGGAACAACTGTATACAGAATGGACACAAACCTTATTGGCAGAATTAGAAAATGCCGAAACTCAACGGGAGCTACTCAAACCAGAAAATAGCAAACAATTGGATACTTTCCTAAAACATCGCACTTTACCTGAAAACATCACGCAAACTTTTATTGAAGCCGTACAAGAAAGTCTATCAGAACTGATTAAAGTGACTGTGAGTATGGCAGATTTACAGAATGCATTATTGGCTGGCGGCTCCCCCGTCACAGCGATAGAAATACAAAAACGGTTTATTAATTATCTGAATGGATTAACGAAAAACAAGGAATTAAATAAAGTGCGGATTGTGTTGGAATAAATACGCTGAATTGTACTTAGGATCGTTCCAATTCCCATACCATTTTGTTTCGGGAATTTCGCTATTCAATGGCATTTTACAAGCTAAACAGGGTACAACCGTTATAGCATTTTCCGATTGCGTCAGGTACAAGTCCCCTCCTCAATTTAAGGAGGGGATTTAGGGAAAGTCAATCGGGAAACGCTATAAATTATACGATTTAAAAAAACTGCTTGGACAAAAAATGCCTTTTAACATCAACCCATTACACAAATGGCCTAACAATGCGCTGAAGCCAACGCAAAGTGCGCGGCTTAGCTTGATCGTTAGACGACAGGAAAAATTATGAAGCCGTTTAGGTGGAATATAAGAAAAAAAGAACAACTTGGTAGTTTGCTTGATATAACAGCTGAAGAAGCCTATGACGACTATGAAGATCATCTAGCAGAATGCGCGTCAAAGGTTGTAGCTAGATCGGGAGGTAGAAAGCTGATTTTCGTTGGTCGATCTCCTGAAAATATATTCGATTATCTGTCTGGAGTATTTGAGAACACTAATCACGAGTCTCAAATTGATATACTCAATATTTCCAATAGGTTTATGGATATAGATAATATAAGAAAGGAGTTACCCTTATCCTATAAAGCCTTGAAAGATCATTTTATGGTTCTTGGAATTGCACCAAATCAAATAGTGTTAAATACAAAAGGTATATGCTTTTGTGATTTGGTGTATTGGGGTGGTACTTTTGAAAAATTATTCGAGTTTATACAAAAATGGTCTATTGAAGAAAGGTCAGACTTTCCATCTATAATTAATAAAACAAGTTTCATCGGTATAACGCAAAGAACCAAAAACAATCCAAATACTTGGCGTTGGCAACAGAATGCAGATTGGGTTAAAAATCACAATAAATTAAGAGTTAAAAATATATCAATCCCTGAAAGACTTTGGGATTATTTAGGTAATCAGCAGGTTAAGGTTGCAAAAACGAACTATCCAGAACGTTGGGGTGGTAAAGAAGTAATGCTTCCGCCTAGAGAAGAAGGTAATATAAAGGCACTAAAACAAGCTTATGAAATATATTGCCAAGGCGTAAAGCAAAAGGTGTTATTTGCTGAAAGATTGGCCTCAAATCAAGAGTTTAAAGAGCCTTGGTTACGAAGCTTGGTCAATGAACTAAAGAAAATTGCCTTTTAATTTTTTCGGTATTATTCATACTCTTCCTGGACATCGTTTGTATTGTATGGGATTTGAAATTTTTGGAGTCCAAAGCTGAAAGTTTGGAATGCCCAAACCTAAAGGTTTGGACTCCGGTTGACAGTACGTTCCCAAGTAAAACCTCAATGCCATTAACTTAAGCCTTGGAGTCCAAACCTTTAGGTTTGGAAGTCTTTAATTTTAATTTGAATCAGCCAAACCTGAAGGTTTGGACTCCAACAAATTTTCCTTAACTTAATGGTAATGACGCTGGAGCGTTGGAACGAGAGGCTGAATAGTTACAAAAATAGATTAATTATTTAGACAAAAAGTATTCTGTTCTTTGATTGGATCGTTACTACATTTTCTTTGATGCTTTACAAAAATTATCCAATAAGATAGATATTGAAATTCGTATTGCATCATACATATCAAAATACAATCTGAGAGAACATAGGTTATTTTCTCATATTACCAGAGCTTGTAAAGGAGCTATTTTCAAATACCAATAAGAAATTGTTTAAAAAATATGACATTTCGATAAAAAAATATCTATGAAACATAAACGTTTGTTAAAAATCACTGTGACTGTTGTTTTGTCACTGCTTTTATTATTGTTTGTTGCTGACTTTTTCCTTGATTATGATGCACTCAGTCAATTTATTCAAAATGAAATTGTCATTTTCATCGCAATGCTTGTTGCTATTATTCAGTTAGTTTTGTGGATAATTGCGTCAGCTTGGTGGATAATTGCGATAACTAAACAAAAATCTTCTCATCAACCAAAACTTAAACCACTGGATCAATTACGTGAAAAGGTTGAATTTTATTGGGTAAAAGGTTTTTTAGAAGAAAGTACTCATCATGCTGCGTTAATGGCTTTGGGGAAAGAGTTACAACCCAATCAAGTGATGCCGCCATTTATACCGCCATCGAATCGTGTTGTTTCAACCCCTGAATTGGAAAATCGGGAATTGCCGCCTGATGAAACGATTCAACAGGTTTTTCAAACTGAAGCCAATCGGGCATTATTGATTTTAGGTGAACCGGGTTCAGGTAAAAGTACTACGCTGGTTGAATTAGCCAAAGCGTTGCTTGAAGTTAAAAATAATCACCCGCCCGTGCCGGTGGTTTTTAATTTAGCCAGTTGGGCTGATAAACAAACACCATTGGTGGATTGGATGGTGAGCGAGTTACGTACACAATATAGTATCCCTCAACATATTAGTGAAGCGTGGTTTGCAGAAGCGGATAAAATTTTGCCTTTATTGGATGGTTTGGATGAAGTACGTGAAGATGCACGGGAGGCTTGTGTTGAAGCTATCAATGAATTGATTGGCGACAGTGGATTGACGGGAGTAGCCGTGTGTTGTCGTACAGCGGAATATAAATCGTTGGGCAGTCGATTAAAATTAAATGCTGCCATTCGTTTGCAGCCATTGCAATCCACACAAGTTTTTAAGTATTTGGAAGCGGGCGGTGAGCCATTAGCCACTTTAAAACAGTTATTGCAGCAAGATAAGGATATGTTAACATTGGCAGAAACGCCTTTGATGTTGTATATCATGAGTTTGGCTTATCAAAATTCGACAGATATTTTGGCAGATTACTCTACTTTGGCTGAAAAAAGACAGGCATTATTTGACCGTTATATTGAGACGATGTTTACCCATCGTGCTACCGATAAAAAAGTCTATTCCAAAGAAAAAACGGTACATTATTTATCTTGGTTAGCCAATCGTTTACAAACCAAAGGAGAAACGCTGTTTTTAGTTGAGAACCTGCAACCAGATTGGTCAGCAAGTCCTTGGGGATACCGATTATTGTATGGATTATTTTGGGGGATGTTTACAGGTGTGCTGTTGGATTTTATGGGAAGTCCGCTTTATTACAGTGTGATTATTGGTGTAGTATTATTCTTTATCCAACTTTTTACCGGTGGTGACATTGAAACGATGGAAACACTGGGTTGGTCTTGGAAGAAATTTCGTCAAGATGCTCTAAAAAAAGCTTTGTATCAAGGTCTGCTTTTCGGTCTGCTTGTCGGTCTGCTTTTAGGTCTGCTTTTAGGTCTGCTTTTCGGTCTGCTTTTCGGTCTGCTTTTAGGTCTGCTTTTCGGTCTGCTTTACGGTCTGCTTGAGGCTGGTTTAGAAAATCAAATTCCTGATAACAAGAACAAAGTTGTGGTTAATCAAGGCATTGTTGCTTCATGGAAAAACAGCCTGCGTTTTGGTATCCCTTTTGGAACTTTGGCAGGGATTGTGGTGTGGATTGGTATGACGACTGCTGGTTTTATAGAAGTAAGTTGGTTTAATTTTGTATTTTATTTATTTTTGGGAATAATAGTTGGTTTCTTTTGGCTTGGTGGTATTGCTATTACTCAACATTACACCTTGCGATTACTCCTGTTTTTAGAAGGCTATACACCGTTTAACTATGTGCGTTTTTTAGATGAAAGTGCAAAACTTATTTTCCTCAAAAAAGTCGGCGGTACTTATGTATTTATTCATCGTATGTTTTTAAACCATTTAGCCGAAAAGTGGTCAAAATCTCAATAAACTACAAGGATTACATTAAGGATTTTTGTCTGAATCAGGATTTTCAGAATTATAGAATTTTCTGGATTTTTTTAATGCTGGAGTCCAAACCTTTAGCTTTGGGCTTTCCAAACCTGAAGGTTTGGACTCCGTGTTATCCTTATGTCTATAGTACTACATCTCAGTTTTCAACTTCATTCAATTCAACATCATCAGCCATTTTAACATTATCGCCAATTTTAACGCCTAGTAATTTAGCACCTGCTGCTATTTCCAAATTTTCTAATAAAGCGGGTGCGCGTGCATCTCCCACAATTTCACCTTTGAGTTTGCCGCCACTAATGCGCGTACCAGCCGCTAAATGAACATCCTTAAACCATCCTTTAATCGGACTATTATTAATAATGGTGCCTGATAACGTACCGCCCGTTACTGACGCACCGCGAAAGTCAAAATCAGAAATTGTACCTTGATTAACGATATATCCTGTCAATATACCGCCTTGAAGTGTCGCACCCTCTTTAATAAAGGAATTAGAAACCCAACCTTTATTGGTAGCATCGCATTCAAAAACCGCTTGGGAAATACTCGCACTTTCTTCAATCGTTACGTTACAAGCCAGTGTTCTCCCCCAAACTCTACAAACAAAATCAATTGAAGTGCTATCCGTTGGGCATTGAGGTGCGTAAAACGGGCCACCTTTTCCTATTTTTCCTGTTTCTGAAGGGATTGCTACAGGCATCAAGGGGACTGGTATTGGTGGTGTTACCGTGGAAGAAGCGGTTTCTTCTGTCGCATTTAACTTTTGGAGACGGTGATTATTTTTATCGACCACATAAATGCTATCTTCACTCCCTATTGCCACGCCATAAGGATTATTAAATTGACTATCAGCATTGCCCAGCGAACCCCATTGGCTCATAAAAGTCCCGTTACTATCGAATTTTTGGACACGGTGATTATTTCTGTCCGTCACATAAACATTATCAGCACTGTCTATTGCTATCCCAGTTGGGTAAGAAAATTGTTGACTCCCTGTACCAAAAGTGCCCCATTTAAGGAGAAAATTCCCATTGCTATCAAATTTTTGGATACGGTGATTAATACTATCCGCCACGTAAATATTGTCCATATTATCTATTGCAATTCCT
Source organism: Candidatus Parabeggiatoa sp. HSG14 (assembly GCA_030378085.1). GTDB lineage: Bacteria > Pseudomonadota > Gammaproteobacteria > Beggiatoales > Beggiatoaceae > Parabeggiatoa. Next base: position 8,438 of record JAUCGK010000059.1, on the reverse strand, counting down.
TTTGGTCCAAAAAACTGACCATCTTCTGAACCATTTTCACCCCATGAGGTTATGAAAAAAATACCACTACGGTCAAATTTTTGAACTCGGTGATTAATCCCATCCGTTATATAAATATTATTGACACTGTCTGCCACAATATCTTCTGGAAATTGAAATTGACCTATTTCCGTACCATTTGCACCCCATTTACTGATAAAAGTCCCATCGCCGGTAAACTTCTGTATCCGATGATTAAATTTATCAACGACATAAACACTGCCTCTCCCATCAAGCGTAATACCCGCCGGATTATGAAGTTGACCATCATTTGTACCATAACTCCCCCATTGACTCAGGAAAGTACCACTACTATCAAACTTTTGAATGCGGTGATTAAACTTATCAGCCACATAAAGGTTATTTGTACTATCTACTGCAACACCGTCAGGTTCATTAAACTGTCCCGCCTCTGCACCCATCGTACCCCATTCAAGTGCCAAAACAGCCGTTGGTATCTGGTTTAAAGTGAATAATAATAAAATGAGTAGCACAGTTTTTGCATGTACTTTCAATGTATTGATAAACATAATTTATCTCCTTAAATTATACTTCCTGTTAAAAACCATCCAAAATTTATTTTGGAAACTTGGAGTCCAAAATTTATTTTGGAAACTGAGGAAAAGTTGCCAAAGCTAAAGCTTTGGACTCCAAAAAACCGTCAATAAAAGATTAATAGAGTACTAACTCTTTTTATTCATGTTCCCTTTTTCAATTTTAGCCCAAGAATCACGTAAAGTCACAATACGATTAAACACCAACGCTTTTTCTGAACTGTCCACGTTATCAACACAAAAATAACCTTGTCTTTCAAATTGATAGCGATTACTTGCCTGTGCATTGGCTAAACTAGGTTCAACCTTACTGTTCGTCAAAATTTCTACAGAATTGGGATTGAGTACTTTTGTAAAATCAGTGCCGCCTGCGCCAGGATTGGGTTGATTAAATAAACGATCATAGAGACGAATTTCTGCCGTGACTGCATGTGCCTCAGAAACCCAATGTATTGTTCCCTTGACTTTACGACCATCAGGTGGATTAGAACCGCCACGGGTTTCTGGATCATAAGTGCAACGCAATTCGACAATTTCACCTTTGTCATCTTTGACAACAGACTGACACGTTAAAAAATAAGCATAGCGAAGTCTTACTTCACGCCCTGGTGCTAAACGAAAGAATTTTTTCGGAGGTTCTTCCAGAAAATCATCTTGTTCAATATATAAAACTTGCGAAAACGGGACTTGACGTGATCCCATATTGGCTTCTTTGGGATGATAAGGGGCATCGAAATATTCAACTTGATCTTCAGGGTAATTTTCAATAACTACACGTAAAGGATTTAATACTGCCATAACTCTCGCTGTTTTTGGATCTAAATCACTGCGAATACAATTTTCTAACACACCCATTTCAATTTGTGTATCATTTTTTGTAATACCAATACAATCGCAAAAATCTCTAATCGCCTCAGGCGTATAACCCCGTCTTCGCATACCCACTAACGTAGGCATCCGTGGATCGTCCCATCCACTCACATGATTGTTTTCCACCAGTTCATACAATTTACGCTTACTCATCACCATATATTTCAGCGATAGCCGGGCAAATTCTATTTGTTGTGGATGACTTTGCGTATTTAATGTATTTAGCGTCCAGTCGTATAAAGGACGGTGATCTTCAAATTCTAAAGTACACAGTGAATGGGTAATACCTTCAATCGCGTCTGAAAGGCAATGGGTAAAATCATACATGGGATAGATACACCATTTATTGCCTGTTTTATGATGTGCTACATTTTTAACACGATAAATGATCGGGTCCCGCATGTTAATATTTGGCGAAGCCATGTCAATTTTTGCGCGTAAAACCTGTTCACCATCAGCAAATTCTCCCGCCTTCATCCGTGCAAACAACTCCAAATTTTCCTCAATGGTACGTTCACGGTAAGGACTGTTTTTACCCGGTTCACGCAAAGTGCCCCGATGTTCTTTGATTTGTTCGGTGGTTAAACTACAAACATAGGCTTTACCCATTTTAATCAACGCAATCGCATATTCATGAAGCCTCTCAAAATAATCTGATGAATGTCGTAACCTATTTTCCCAATCATAGCCTAACCAATGGACATCAGCTTTAATTGATTCAACATATTCAATATCTTCCTTACTGGGATTGGTGTCGTCAAAACGGAGATAACACTGTCCTCCTTTATGTTCAGATGCGATACCAAAATTTAAACAAATTGATTTAGCATGACCAATATGCAAATAACCATTAGGCTCAGGCGGGAAACGAGTCACTACCTGACCTTCATTTTTATTCGTTTTCAAATCTTCGGCAATAATTTGGCGAATGAAATTGTTTTGAACAGATGACTCAGAATGAGTCGTTGTATTTGTGCTTTGTGCTTTCATTAATATTGTTTAACCTCATTAATTTGTAGAGTGTTCAGAAAAATAATCTTTGTACCAGACAAAAAAGCCTTTAAATTGTTTAGCTTTCGCTTAACGCTTAAATCATACTAAGAAAAGATAAATTATTATTGTAACAAATGATTTAGTAAATATTAAATTTTGTGATTATAACGAATTTTGGGGATACCCCCCTAACCCCCCGTACACAGGGGGAAGTCCCAAAATAGAAAAATTAAAGCAAAGTGTCGAATGATGTTTGGTTCCACCCGTGTACGGGGGGTTAGGGGGGTGTCCCCAAAATCTGTTACAATCAGTAAATTTTTTGTACATCAATATAGTATTGTTTCCAAGTTTTCTTGCATTGTCATTGACTTAAGGAATATCTATGGAGTCCACTTCAAATTAAAATCAAAGACTCCCAAACCTAAAGGTTGGGACTCCAAGGCTTTAAAAAGACTCCCAAACCTAAAAGTTGGGATTCCAAGGCTTAACGCAATGGCATTGAAGTAACACTTGGGAACGATAAATTGATGGAGTGGTATGGGAACTTAAGATTGAATATATTAGAATCAAGGATTTTATAAACTAATCCAAGTTACCTTTAATCTTGAGGAAATGTTCCAAGATACGCAGATAGCCGATTAATTAAATCCGCTTTTGGTAAATCCCGATAAATGCCAAAATCGGCTCCTGTGTGTGGGTTCATACCTCGTAAAAATAAATAAAATACTCCGCCAAAATGATTTTCATAATGATAGTTTGGTAAACGGTTGATTAAATAGCGATGTAACGCAACTGCATAAATGTGGTATTGCAACAAATAGTTTTCCCGTGCCATCACTGTGCTTAAATTATCGTAATGGTAAGCCTGTTGTTGCGTTCCTAACATATTGGATTTATAATCAACCAGATAATAACGTCCTTTATATTCAAATACCATATCAATATAGCCTTTCATAAAACCACGTACAGGGACAAATTCCAAACGGTGGATTTCTTCTGCGAAATGCGTGTTGACGTGTTGATCAGATTCTGCAAATACTGCTTGTAAACCTTTAGAAGTAATGCGAGGAATAGGATAATAAAATTCTAATTCATTCAATCGCTTATCAGAAGTAATGCGAGATAACGTAAAATCTTGCTGTTGTGGTTCTAATGGCGTGCTGAGAACATCATCAATCAATTGGATAATTGTTTCTTGCCATTTATCCACATCATAACCGTGATTTTCCAATTGTATTGTAAGATATTCTGCATCGGGCTGGGTAAAATCTAAATGTTCAAATAATGTGTGTAGAAATGTACCTGTTCTTGCACCCCGCGGAAAATTGAAAATGTGATTACTGTCAGGAGTAATCGTTTCTCGTTCTACAATTGGACGAACCACAGTTGTTTCGTCATAGTCTGGTTGATCAATCTTATTAGTGATGACGGAAGAAACATGACGAGACAAATAAGTAAAGCTGGCTACTTTCCACTCTTTATCAATTCTGCGTGAAAAAGAGCGCGGTTTGAGTTGCTCGCCTTTTTCAACAGGACGTTGATAATGCGCTCTATCAGTCGGTAATCGGGAGATTTGTATTTGATTCGTGGATTGATTTGCTAAAGTTTGCAAGTCTTGTAATAATACGCTATCTTCCGTTTTTTCTACATCAACATCAGGATGGATTAAATGCGCCAGGGCAGAGGTTGATGCGTCTTTGAAAGCTCCCCAAATTAAATAACAACGGTGTTTTGCACGAGTTATGGCAACATAAAAAAGACGTAAATTTTCTGCCCGTTCTTCTTCTAAAGCACGTTTCCTATGCTGTGCTTGTTCGGTGTCTCCCAAATCTAACGTCAAATCATCTTGTTCATCATGAAAAGTAAATTGCTCCGCTTTACTGTTATGTAAATAACCGTCCCAAACAAAAGGACAAAATACGATGGGATATTCTAACCCTTTGCTTTTGTGAATGGTGACGATCTTCACTCGTTTTTCATCACTTTCTAAACGCAATTGCTGTTCTTCTGCATTTGCACCTTCGCTATGACGTTGTTGTGATAACCATTGACATAAGCCACTCATTCCTAATTTTTGTTGTACGGCAACTTGTTGTAACACTTCAGCAGCATGTAGTACATTGGTTAACCGTCTCTCTCCATCAGGATAACTCAATATCAGCGTTGGCACTTTTTCTTGTAGTAACAAGGCACGATACATTTGAATAAAACCGACATTTTGCCACAGAAAATGGTAATGTTGAAAACGATTTAAACGCTGTTGCCACAAAAAATCATTTTCTACCAAAGCATGTAATTCATTACCGGATATACCAATCATGTCGGTTGTCAATGCTGCTTTGATTAATGCTTCGTTAGAAGGATCAGCCACAGCCAACAATATCCGCTCAATTTCCATCATCTCATTTGATGAAAACAAACTTTCACGACTGTATAACACACTTGGAATTCGTAACTGAGCAAGCACTTTTTGCATTTGCAAGGCTTGTGTATTCGTTCTCACTAATACCGCAATGTCTCCCGCCACTAACGGTTTATCACCAATCATCGCTTGTTCTTGTTGTCCTAATGATAATAAACGGGCAATTTCATGGCTGACAGAATAAGGAATTTCTTGTCGCGCCCAACCTTTATTAATCGGTTTATCAGGAGAACATTCGGCAATATCTCTGGAAACAAACCACAATTGTAAGGGAGTGAGTTGTTTGTTTTCTATCTTTAAACAAGGTTTATCAATAGGATGTTGATTATTATCAGGGGCTTGTACCGCTTGAAAAGAAATATCCTCAAAGAGAAATGGATGAGTTGTACTTTCAAACAATTTATTAACGCCACCAATCAAATCAGCTTCGGAACGCCAATTGGTTCCCAACGTGTAGCGGTGTGTTGCATCTCGACAAGCTGCCATATAGGTAAAAATATCTGCGCCACGGAAACTATAAATTGCTTGTTTTGGATCGCCAATTAAAAATAAAATATGTTTACCATCCCCATAAACGGTACTAAATATTTTATACTGCACTGGATCTGTGTCTTGAAATTCATCAATCAAAGCCGCGTAATATTTTTTACGAATTAATTGCGCCAAACTTGGACCATTTTTTCCAATTAATGCCTTATAGAGATTAATCAACAAATCATCAAAAGAGAGAATGTGATGCTGATGTTTTTTCAGTGTTAATGCCTGCTCAGCAATTTCAAAAAGTTGTGTTTTTAGGGCCAATAAATGTTGTCCAAATCCTTCAGTCAAAGCGTTTTGAGACTCAAGTAATTTTTCGCATTGGTCAAAAAAATCATGGTGTGAAGGTGTTTTACCTTTTTTGGCACATTGTGTTAATTCAGTCGTGGTAAACTTAGCAAATTTATCGGGTAAATTGATGGACATTGTGGAGGTTAAAAAACCACTCATCGCTTTACACCATTGCGGAATAGATGTTTTTCGATACTTATTCCGGTTTAAGTTTTTATCGTTAAGAAGCAATCCCTCTATATCTGTTGCGTAAGATTGCCAAAGCTGTTGCGTCTCGGTAAAAACTGTATAAAACGCTAACTCCCTTGCTTCTAATAAGGGAGATTCCGGTTGTGGAATAATTTTTAAAAAGGGTTGTCCAACATGTTGACCATAATTCAAAGTTTTAAGCAAACTTGAGGGATTTTTATAGCCATTTTCTAAGGCGTAAGTAATAAATAATTGGGAGGTTTCATAAAAGTGTTGTCGCCAAAAGTCTTCAACAATCTCACGTAATAAGTGAGACTGATCGCTTACTAATTCTGTATCAAACAAGACACCACTTTCAAAAGCATTGTCCTGCAACATTTGCCGACAAAAACTATGAATCGTAAAAATTGCCGCTTCATCGAACCCGCGCAATGCGTTGGTTAAACGAAAAATTGCATCCTCATGATCAGGATATTGCTGCATTAACTTTTCTAAAATTTCATCATCGCTGTTGCCCAGCTCAAACGCTGTCAAAACTTCGCGCAAACGCCGACGAACACGATCACGTAATTCTTCTGTGGCTGCTTCGGTAAATGTTACCACCAAAATTTTATCCACTGTCAAATTTTTCTCTAAAATCAGACGAATAAATAAAGTAGTAATGGTATAAGTTTTACCAGTACCCGCACTGGCTTCAATAAGATTGATGCCTTGTAAAGGCGCAGAAAGGGGTTCAAGTTTTTCGATAGTAGGTTGTATTTTCATGTTTTTACAATAACTTATAGTTTTTTAGATAAATAATTTCACGCATCAAACTTGACAGGTTTCCGAAACCTGTCAGGTTTTTGGACGTTATTTTTCTATATGTTTACCATAAATATTATGTCCTGATGTTACGCACTGTACTTCCAAAAGGGCTCCTACAGGAGTGCAAAATTTATTTTGCGATGGGTTGCGCTCTTAGTTGGCAAAATGAATTTGAAACGAAAGTTTGGAAGCTATCTGCGTAACATCAGTTATGTCTTAAAAAAATTTCAGCGATATAGCCAGTTCTATCCACAATATCAGCTAAATGTGGTAGTTGTTCTCATCTACCAATAGTACAGCGTTTTTTAATAAAAGAAACTCCCACATGTCTCCATCTGTTATGACCAATAATGTTTTTCCTGTATTTAACCAAAGCGGGAATTGCTATGAGTCCATTGTTATGTGTATAAGTGGGTGGCAAAATTTGAGCATGCATAAATGTCTTGTGGTTCTGGGGACATTGCTGTAAGACTTCTTCATGATATCAATATTAAAACTTATGATTTATTTTGGCTTCTTTCATAATTGCATTTGCTGTAAATCTTGATTTGCAGTTATGCGGTACTGTCACAGGTTTATACCCTTTTTTGCCCCAATATTCATGTGAACCTTTTGCAGCTCTAAGAAAATACCACCCATTTTGGGACAGTATTCTTTTGACTTCTTTTTCATATCCGTTCATACAATGACAATATGGTCTCTAAAAATAACATCAGCAGAAGTTTTCGGCATTCTTTTTGTGTGGTTAAAATTCAATAAATTTGGAATTGCTTCTTCAACCTCATCTATTAATTCAATAAAACTTTCAGCCTCTAATACAAGTCCCTGTATATCATGACTTGTTGCTATAAAAACATGAGCCTCATCATCAAAAATACAGTCAATATTGATTGTTAGCGTTGCACCAAATCTAGCAAATAATTGTGAAAATGGAAATTTCAGGGGGTATTTCATATATATTTTTACCTTTTATGAGATTAGCCATTATTACTGAAAAAAGAATTATCCTGTAAATTCTCTAATTCTGTAAATTCTGATTCAGACAAAATTTTCACCTGCGCCTAAAAATTCTCTGTTTTATAGCTTGTGGTTTTAACAAATAGATGTTAGGAAGGTAAATTAATTTTTAAAGTAAAATTTTGTATTTTATTCAACGGGAAATACTATAATACATGCCGTGTGCAACTTATTTTGCTAAGTCATTGATTATACAATAACGCAATTCTAAAAATTGAGAAGACTGAAATTTTTAGCCATGTAAAATCAACAACTTAAAAAAGTTGCACACGACGTTATAATACCTGAAAAAAATACGTTCTAAGTTTAACTTGTTCTTTTAATATTAGCTCTTTCAAGATAGGCTCCCGCAAGATTAGCTTCTTTAAGATTAGTTCTTTTAAGATTAGTCCACGCAAGATTAGCTCCCATAAAATTAGTTCTTTTAAAATTAGCCCACGCAAGATTAGCACCTTCAAAATTAACTCCTTTAAGATTAGCTTTTTTAAAATTTTCCCATGGAAGAATAGCATTTTTAAAACTAGCTTCTTCAAGGTTCGCTTTTTCAAAGTTAGCTCCTACAAGAAGGCTAATTCCTTCAAGATTAGCTTCTTTAACTGATGTTACGCAGATAGCTTTCAAACTGGAGTGCAAAATTGAGGACACCCCCCTAACCCCCCGTACACAGGGGGAAGTCCCAAAATAGAAAAAGCAAAGTGTCAAATGATGTTTGGTTCCAC
>JAUCGK010000378.1 GCA_030378085.1 Candidatus Parabeggiatoa sp. HSG14 | reverse complement strand
AGTTTATGTTACGGCAAATTATATACCATACTATACTTTAAGGAATTAAATGCCTTATGTTTAGGTGTTTTTAAGCCTTAAAGTACATAAGGTACAAATTTTGCTTAAAATATAAATAATTGATTTAACTAACACTTTTTAAGTCCGACAAACTCCTAGTTGGCAAAATAAATTTTGCACTCCTGTTTGGAAGCTTTCTGCGTAACATCAATTATTAAGCCCAGAAAGACGATTTGATGCCATCATCTATAATTCACCCAATTTATTTTGACCATTATGAAAGTCATTGATTTATTTGCGGGTATCGGCAGTTTATCATTAGGTTTCCAAAATGCCGGTTTTGAAGTTGTAGCGGCAATTGATAACTGGGAAGCAGCTCTTTCGATTTATCAAGAGAATTTTAACCACGATGCGCTGTTATAGCATTTCCCGATTGCGTCAGGTACAAGTCCCCTCCTCAATTTAAGGAGGGGATTTAGGGGAGGTTGTACTTTATTCAATCGGAAAACGCTATATCGCACAAGTTAAACCAACGTGGTTTGTCATGGAAAATGTAGAAAGGATTACTAGTGTTACCTTACAAAAAGCCTTAAAAATATTTAAGGATGCGGGATATGGCTTTTCCTATCAAATCTTAGATGCGAGTCGTTGTGGTGTACCTCAATTGAGGAAACGATTTTTTTTAGTATGCTTGCTTTCAGCACCAGATAGTTTTTTAGATGATTATCTCAATCAATATTTAACCGAAAAACCGATGACCATTTTTGATTATTTAAGTCATGAATTAGGCATTGAATATTATTATCGACATCCTTAGAGTTATAAAAGAAGAGCAATATTCAGTATTTATGAACCTAGCCCAATCATTCGAGGTGTCAATCGGCCCATTCCCAAAGGATATAAAAAACACCCTAGCGATGCGGTGGCTATTACTGAAAATGTTAGGCCATTAACCACGATTGAACGGAGTTATCTGCAAACCTTTCCAAAAGGATTTAAGTTAAAGGGAACGAAATCCGAATTAGAACAAATGATAGGCAATGCAGTACCTGTTAAACTCACTGAATATTATGTTGCTAAACAAATCAAAGCATTTAGTGAAAATCACATGAAATTGTTTATTCTGTAAATTCTGATTCTGACAAACAAAGGATAAAAAATGAACTTTCCATTTTACACCGAACAACCTCCAAAAACTGCTCCCACCAAACCCGTTGAGTTACCACAATCGCGTCAAAAAACTCAAACGCGCCCCGAAGCTTATTTGCCTGATGAAAGATTGGTTAAAGCGGTGAATGTCGCGTTGTTATTGGGGCAACCTTTGTTATTAACTGGGGAGCCAGGAACAGGGAAAACCCAACTAGCGTATAGCCTCGCCCATCAACTGGGTTTAGGGGATCCGCTTAAATTTGAAACTAAATCAACTTCTACTGCCCGTGATTTATTTTATTTTTACGATGCACTGGGACGGTTTCATGCCATACAAGAGGCAACCGTGACTAAAGAAAACAACACGCTAAAACAAGCAGTGGATTACTTAACTTACAATGCCTTAGGTGAGGCGATTATACGCACAAAGCCACCCGAAACCGTGAAAGCATATTTACCCGCCGATTTTAGCCACACCGAACCCCGCCGTTCTGTGGTATTAATTGATGAAATTGATAAAGCACCCAGTGATTTTCCCAATGATATTCTCAACGAAATTGAGAATTTATATTTTCGTATTCCAGAATTGGGCAATAAAGAAATCAAAACTACAGAGAATCTGGCACCGATATTGGTACTCACTAGCAATTCAGAAAAACCATTACCCGAAGCGTTTTTGCGTCGTTGTATTTACTATAATCTTCCTTTTCCAGAAAAAGAGCGTTTAGAGAAAATTATTGAAGCACGTTTAGACACATTTCCCAATAATGATTTTCTGAACCAAGCGTTGGAGATATTTTTGCAATTGCGGCGAGAGGGGAGCTTGCGTAAAAAACCTTCAACCGCCGAATTACTCAATTGGTTAATGGTTATGCGTGACATATATCCAAACGTAGATAATCCTATTGCGACTCATCCCAAATGTGTGTTAGATACACTGAGTAGTTTGGTGAAAATGAAGGAAGATATTGATAAAGCTGAGGATATTTTAATCGCCACAAAATAAAACATAAAAGAAGAAATACGATGAGCCAAACTATTCGTGCAACTGATATCTCATTACATGACTTGGAAACCAAATTTGGTCTTCAACTGAGCAATGATGATCAATTTTTCTCTGAATGGCAAACAGATTTGCCAGAAATAACCGATTTAGATAAACATGTCATAAGTCGAGTTAAAGAGAGTTACTTCAATTTAATTAAGTATCCCCCATTACTTGAAAATACGGTTAAAATGGCAGTATTAGGACCATTGTTAAATTTTGCTGGTTTTTATTTGTATCCTCTTCATACAAAATCAGAATATTCGGTTAAAATCTCCAATATAGACGGTGATGTGATTGTTGAGGGGAAAATTGATGTTTTGGTTTTGAAAGAGCAATTTTGGATCATGGTTATTGAATCAAAACAAGCCGCCTTTTCGATTGAGGCTGGATTGGCAAAAATATTGGCTTACATGTTAGCTCATGAGAATCAAGACAAACCTTGTTTTGGTATGATAACAACCGGTGGAAGTTTTGTCTTTATCAAACTGGTAAAAGGAAAGACTCCACAATATGCTTTATCTAAGGTGTTTGAACTTCGGAATCCGGGCAATGAGTTATATACAGTTTTAAGCGTGTTGAAACGACTGGAGCAAGTAGCATTAAGTGAAAAATAATTCCACCAAATAATTCCACCAAATAGTTCCACCGATTTCATCGGTGGCTATTCACATTTAACCCCTTCAGGGTTAGCACATCACCCCAACGGGGTGAAAC
>JAUCGK010000006.1 GCA_030378085.1 Candidatus Parabeggiatoa sp. HSG14 | reverse complement strand
TTTCATTGGTTACAGGACTTACGCATTGACAAATTTAATTTTTTGTTTTTGTTTTAAATATCAATAGGTTATACCTATTTTTAGCTGAACACATTAATCAAGCACAAAATAAAACGAATCTGTTTAAACACAAGAGATGACAAAACTTATACCGACTCATTTTTGATATTTTTCATCAATTTTATTAAGTCATAAATTCTTATTAAGTCTATGATTTTTATACAGAACATAATATTTTTAGTTTGTCAATGCGTAAGTCCTAGGTTATTTCATCATATTTCCTATCACCTAAAACTTAAAGTGTTATATTTCAATTAACCCGACATTATAATCCTTTATAAAATGTAATCCTTGTAGTTCTTGTAATGATTAAATCAAAAACGATTAAATTTTTCTATGAGAGCATTTAATTTTTATATACGCTTTTATTGAATTTTTATTTAGGTTTCGGTAAATCTGTAGCACAATGAACAAAACAACCATCAATTATTGGTTGAGTCAAACCTGACAGGTTTCAAAAACCTGTCAGGTTTAGTTGTCGATTTTATTTCATGCATATTCCTAAGCCAAACCCATCAGGTTTAGTTTTGGGTATTCTTAATATCTCAAGTACATGAGATGTCACATTAATAATTTTGAAATGTAACAAATTAGTACTCGTAATGTTACATCGACTTGGATTAAATTAAGAACGCTCTCACTATATTTATTTGGGAGTCCAAATTCGGTTTGCCAAACTAAAGTTTAGACTTCTCGTATGGTAAATGAAAAATAGTAATTGTCTATTACCAATTATCAATTTCTGTTAAAAAGGTGAAAACACTATGAAACCTAAAATACTGACATCAGCTAATAAATGGCGGCAGTTGGTGTCTCTGATATTTAGTGTCTTAATAGGCGCAATACCACTTGGAGCCAAAGCACTGTCGTCAAGTGTTTTTGCTGAGATGGCTGAAATGACTGGGGGAAGTGTTGTGACGCTCCCGAAACCCAAAGAGGGGGAGGATGATCTCACGATTCAGTGTACCGCTTTCAATATTATTATGGGAACACTGCGCCCCACCATCACAGCAATCACGCCGATGAAACTCCCTTTGGGGAGTACGACTAATTTGTTAATCACTGCACCCAATGCTAATTTCAATTCTTCAAGCACAGTGCAAATTAAAGAGAGCAACATAACGATTAATGATGACTCGCTGGTGGTTTTGTCTCCCACTAAAATACAAATCAATGTGACAGTACCCGATTCTGCGGCACTCAAGTTTTATGATGTCTTAGCTGAGACGACTTTGGGGGATAAGGTTGAAAGTGCTGAGGGCAGATGTGCGTTGGAAGTTGTTGAAAAAACAAGTAGTACTCAAATTTTGAGCATCAGTCCCAACAAAATATCGCAGGGTTCTACTGTTGATATGGACATTTATGGCAATAATACGGATTTTAGTGTTGCACCTCCCTCGTTGGATATGGGGACTGGTGTGACTGCGAATGTTAAAGAAGTCCTTAATCCCACACACCTTATTGCAACCGTTGATGTTGCACAAACCGCTGATTCTGGTTTTCGCAAAGTCATTGTAACGACTAGTGGGATTGATGCGAGAGATGTTCAGCCAAGCGGGGCATTATTAGTTACTTCAATACCTACTATTCCCCTTTTGACAAGTATTACGCCCAATCAAGGGCAACAAGGCAAAACCATCGAGGATGTTAATATACAAGGGGCTAATACGCATTTCACGTCAAGTAGCACAGTGAGTTTTTCTGGGGCAGGCGTGACAGCAAGTTCAATAAATGTCAAAAACGCGACTCAGATAATTGCTACAGTTGAAATTGCAATAGATGCTCCTTTCGGATCACAGGATGTATTTGTTGCTACTGGTGATGAGACGGCAACGTTATTAAAAGGTTTTGAAATTCGGTTAAATAGTGCGCCCACCGAAATTAGTTTATCTAATACAACAATTAATGATGATAGTGATAACGATACTGTTGTGGGTACTTTTTCAACTGAAGATAGCGATGATACAGCGCATACCTATACGCTGGAAAGCGATGCCGAGGGACGCTTTAAAATTGATAATGATCAATTGTTAGTGGCAAATAGTGCGTCATTACGCACTAATTACCAAAAGTCTCAGATTAAAGTTAAGTCCACTGATATCGGAGGTAAGTCTAAAACTCAAGCAATTGATATAAACATAAACTATACCCCTATAGATATCGAACTTTCCCAGAACATTGTCATTATAGGCAGTGGTATAGGGTCAGAAATTGGTGCATTGTCCACCACTGATCCTAACTTTAATGATACTCACTCTTATAGTGTAATAGAAAATGCTGAAGGACGCTTTGATTTAGTAGAAAATAATTTAGTGGTTGCTAATAGCAGTCTTTTGGAAAATGGCGATTATGAAATTAAAATTCGTACTACTGACAACACAGGGTTGTATTTTGATAAATCCTTTACCATCAATGTGACGGATATCGATATTGCTCTTTCTAATACAATTGTCCTATTAGATACTTTGCCTGGCACAATTGGCGAGTTATCTACTATAGATCAGACACCCAATGACACGCATACTTATACCTTAGAAAAAAATGTCCAGACAGAAGATGGCAAGGATATTTTTAGTATTGAAGGTGACAAACTGAAATCAAGTCAAAAATTTTCTGAGTTGGCTCAGCACGAGATCACCATACGCACCACTGACAGCACTGGTTTGCCTTATGATGAAAACTTTACTATCACCGTCAAAAATCTCAGTCTGTCCAAAAACACGGTGCTTATTAATAGTGAGGTAGAAACGGAAATCGGACAATTGATAACGACAATCCCTTTCAGTAGTAAACAGCATAGTTACGCTTTAAAAGATGACAAAGGCGGATTATTTAAAATTGCCGGTACTCGTTTATTGGTGGCAAATCAAGAATTGTTAACAAAAGGTGACTATGAAATTACGGTACGTTCTACGGAAACAGATAATAAAAAGTTGTCTTTTGAAAAGGATTTTACTGTCAAGGTTGTCGAAACCGAAGAACCAATTGTTGATATTCCGCCAACGGATATAAAAAATCCACCAGAAGAAGATACCTCTGATGATGGGAAAGATACTCCTGATGATAAACCACCTAATAATGAACAAGCCAATGTCGCTTCTTTAATTTTGGGTAATGCTCAAAACAATGTCAGTTTAATTGCTCAAGATACGGATTGTCATTTTGACAATGCTAAAGCCACCACTGAAGACGAACAACCAGTATTAGATGATAAACATGATTTTCCGCATGGATTAATCAGTTTTGAATTATCTTGTGCTGATACCGAGTTAACCTTGTATTATCATGGTGTAACAGATTCCACAGGTTGGTTATATCGTCAATACGATGGCATTTCCCAAAAATGGCAAGATTTACCAGAAGCTATTTTTGAGCAAACCGAAATTGATGGTAAAATCGCTACCCTTGTTACTTTACCTCTCAACAATAATGGGAGTGATGAAAATGACAAGTTGATTCATTTAGGCGGAGTAGCCACTCAATCAACCGTGACAACAACACCTCTTAGCACGGTTAAGATTGACAGTAAAATTCCCTTAATGGTTAATGAATATGGAAATACCACAACCACGCTGTCATCGCTCGGAGAAGTTTCGGGACAAAAAGTCAGTATTATTGTGACACGGGGAGCGAGTACTGAAGGCACAATCACAGTGGATTATGAACTAACCACGCACAATGCAACACCAGGTACGGATTATGTGCATATTTCTCCACAACAGGGGACTTTAACCTGGGGAGCGGGCGATCAAACCACTAAGCATATTCAACTCTTTGTTGTCGATGATGATTATAAAGAAGAAGATGAAACGCTTGTTTTTAAACTGTTTAATCCTGTCGGTGCTGAAATAGCAATGCCTAGTGAGGCTCAAATCGTTATTAAAGATGAGGAATCCAATCCTCCAAAAGATAAACCAAATCAGCCAGAAGATGAAGAGTCAAATCCTCCAAAAGAGGAATCGGAAATAGTTATCGAAGATAAGATTTGTAATGCTGAACGTGCTTTGCAATCATCAGAAACAGAAATTTTTTTAAGATTAGATGACGATGAACCCTACACTTTAACATTTTCTGGTGGGCAAGATATCAATGCAGAAGATCAACGTCAACTTATCAAAGCACCAGACACTGAGATTGTGAGCATGGAATCCCTTATCTTTCCCAGGGAGGAAGGGGCTATTTTAACGTTAGTACCAGTGGCAGAAGGGGAGACACATCTTATTATTGGTGATTGTGCTGGTGAAAAACGGGTTAATATCATCGTTGAAAAAGGCTGCGATCATAATCCCGATTTAGCACTGCAAGCAGAACAACAAGAGATCACCTTTGTGATAGGCGATGAACCTTTCATGTTACCATTCACTGGTGGACAAGAAACCATTGAACTCATTTCACCGCAAGACAATGAGGTGGCAAAAGGAACACTGTTTTTCACCGAAGACAGTGAAAAGTTCTTACAATTGACTCCCCAACAAGTCGGTGAAACCACATTTTCTGTCAAAGACTGTGCCAGTGAAACACAAGTGAATGTCGTGGTTGTTCCGTCACAATGCGACATCATTACGCCTAATGTTGATTTAGCACTCAACGCAGAGGAAGAAGAAATTCTCTTAGTCGCTGGAGATAAGCCTACGTTGGTTAAAATCACTGGAGGACAAGGTGAACTTGAACTGACTAAATCTCGTAACCAGGAAGCTGTTGCAGGTTCGCTTCTTTCCTCAGACGCGGGAGACACCTTGCTTATGCTAACACCTGATGAAAAAGGGCAAACAACCTTTATCATCAATGACTGTGTGAGTCAAGCAACGGTAAATATCACCGTGTTACCGGAACCGCCTAATACGCTTGGTGTCAATACCAAAGGTGAATTTGTTGAAACCACTGCTTATTTTGAAATCAAACTCAGTACGGTTTCTGGCAAAAGTGGTGATGATTTTTGGGTGGGGCCTATTGATTCCATTACAATGGGACTCAATTTGATAATTGATAAAGCCCATGTTGGACAAGCAGCCAGCCTTATCCTATTGTTGGAACACCAATTAAATGGTCAACAATTTATGCGTGATGAATCTGATTGGCATACTTGGGATGGTCAATTATCGAAATTAGTCGCCGCCAAAACCTACAGTCGTCTGCCCAATACAATAAAGGCAACACAACTCTTAGGAACGTTAAATGAATTATCTTTGGAAAGTTTTGAAGGTGAAATGACAGTCAACGTGGGTTATCGTTTAGGCGATGGCACCATTATCTTCAATGGAGAAAATCCACCGAGTTTTAAAATAGCTAACGGTATCGGGTTAGATGCAGTAGAAAAAGAAGTGAAAACCTCCGCTCACTTTGAAGGAGTCCTTAACACCGAATCTGGACAGACAGGGAATCACTTAATCATCGGACGCACCGATGCTTTAACAGCTCACTTCACTATCCAAGTTGACGAAAAGCATGTTGGAGAAAGTGCCAGTCTCGCTATCGCCGCGATTCATCAAGTGAGTGGACAATTCTTTATGCACGATGGCAATGCTTGGCAACCTTGGTATGGTGATTTTGGTGGTTTGGTAATGGCGGAGTCTTACGATACGCTACCACAACAGATAGAGAACGAGCCATTAATCCTAAATACACTTCCTTTGGACACACTCGCGGGAGAATGGGCTCTATATATAGGCTATCGTTTAGAAGAAGCCGCTGACTTAGAAAATGAAAGGGCGGTTATATTCAATGGATTAAGTCCGTTGCGTTTTTGGATAGCCAATGGTGTTGGGCTTTCGCTGCAAACTTATGAGGAAGTTAAAACCGCTACCCACATCCAAACTCAACTTAACACTGAGTCTGGTTTACAAGGTAATGGCTTAGAAATTAGTCAAACCGACGAGGTTGCTATCGAATTTCACCTCAATATCGATCCCGCAGACGTTGGACAAGCGGCAAGGCTTATTCTTATTGCTCGTCAAATTGACGCTGATGGTGAGGAAAAGGCGTTATTTATCTATAATGGTATCACATGGCAAACGTGGGATGATGACTTAACCCGACTTAAAAGTGCTGCTATTTATGATGAGCTGCCCGCAGTCTTAACAGAAACAAAACCGCTCGCGTTAGAGACGCTTCCGCTGGACACATTACCCGCAGAACTCCTCGTTTATCTAGGTTATCATTTAGGTAACGAAGAGTTTATTTACAATAGCAATAATCCTTTACATTTTAGGCTGATTGAAGGACAACAACCCACTAAACCTGAAGACAAAAAGCCCTGCTTGTTTTGTGATTAATTTTAGACTTCTAACTGATGTTACGCACACGGCTTCTTGAAAATCGAAATAACAGGCTTGATGTCAAGTTGAGAATTTAAGGTCAGTCGAGTTTTTAAAAGGAGAGTGTAGGGTGCGTCCCACGCACTCTTTTTTCTCTCAGGGAATGAAGCCTCAGAAGTACCCGAAAGACGGTGCGTGGGACGCACCCTACATTCCTCGAATGGAGATCACATGCTCAAAGTTAGGATTTAAGAATCAAGCAGTTCTGTATCAGCTAAGGAATTAGCTATAATAATCTGATCTGTCCATTTTTCTAGTTGTTCCAAATCCTCAGTGGTTTCAATTTTTTGGACAACCTCTGCTGGCACTGGTGAAAACTTACGATGTAATTGGCGGAGAAGCATTTTCCGTTCGGCTTGTTGAATACCTTGTTCGATACCTTGTTCGATGCCTTTTTCGATGCCTTTTTCGATACCTTGTTCGATGCCTTTTTCGATACCTTTTTCGATGCCTTTTTCGATGCCTTTTTCGATACCTTGTTCGATGCCTTGTTCGATGCCTTGTTGGAGAAACTCTCTGACTGGCGCGAATGTAAACATATCTTCAGGATATTTCCGAAAATAGCGTTCAACAGCAGGGATGGATTCTTCAAATAATTGTCTTTCTAATTTTGCGGTCATGTTTTTTGCCTCCAAAATTTTATTCCAGATGATTTGTGGATCGGTAGCAAGTCCAATGTCCATCGTTAGGACAAGATAATTTATTAAATCTTTTTCAAGGCATAAAGCAATAGTATTGAGTTATCAGATTCCAAGGTTTTAGCTTTAGGAGTGATTGATAATGATTGATTATGATAATAACTTTGGTATAATTTCTTTACAACTAACAATTAATAAATCCTCTCAATCCTTTAATCCTGTTTAATCATCTTGTTCAAAACTTTTGATTTATAATATTTTCTGATTGCATTAATTACAAAAATACAATTTAAATCTATTGCTATAAGTTAAAAATCCTATGACAACAATCTATGATGAAGTACCTTATCCTTCTCTCGTCTATAGTGATACTCATCCCAATAGGCTTGCTACTTTAGCAACCTTATTTGGTTTAAAACCTCCCCCTATTACAAATTGTCGTATTTTAGAATTGGGTTGCGGTGATGGTACGAATTTAATCGCCATTGCCCAAAGTTTGCCACAAAGTCAGTGTGTGGGTATAGATTTTTCAGCCACTCAAATTGCAATGGGGCAGAAAGTCATAGCAGCAATTGAATGTCCTCATATTACATTGAAACAGCTAGACTTTAATGAAATAGATGAATCTTTAGGGATGTTTGATTACATCATTGCTCATGGAGTTTATTCATGGGTACCGAAAGAAATGCAGGATAAAGTGTTAAGTCTTATCAAATCTCATTTAGCCCCTAAAGGTATCGCATATATCAGTTATAACATTTATCCGGGTTGGCTTATGGAAAATGTGACGCGCGATTTGATGATGTACCACACACAACAACTCCCAAAATTACCTTTCCAAATTTGCATGATGCAGGCAAAAGGAATCGTACAATTCATAGCGAATCTTCGTCAACAAAGTGGTGAAGCTTTTGATGTGTTATTGCAAGAAAAATCTCAGCAATTCCAAACAATGCAGGATAATTATTTATACCATGATTTTTTAGAAGCCGATAATCACCCTGTTTATTTTCATCAATTTGTCGAACATGCGACTCAACAAGATTTAGCCTATATCACTGATATTGAGTTTCGGCATTATTTAATGTTGTCTTTTCCGCCCCAAGTGGTTGAAGCGATGAAAGAACTTTTTCAGGAAGATTTTTTCAAAAAAGAACAATACATGGACTTTTTTTATAATCGGACATTACGCCGTTCTTTGCTCTGTCATCAAAACATGACTATCAATCGTGAACTTAATTGGGAAATATTACCCACTTTTTATATTGCGGCTTCTTTGCAAGTTCAAAATCCTGCTATCAATTGGCAAAATGATGAGCCTGCTTTATTTACTAATGCCGATGGCGAGACTATCACCATCACGCATCCGCTGATTAAAAATGCTATCCGCTATTTGACAACACTATATCCGCATCGTGTATCTTTTGAGGAATTGTTCAAACACGTTTCTCAACAGTCACGACAAAATCAAGAGTTATCAACATTGCGAGAAACATTTGCCCAAGAATTGTTGCCTCTTTATAGCCTGAAAGCAATAGAACTCAATATGGAATCCTCTCCATTTGTGACAATGCTCAGTACTTATCCTACCGCAAATCCTTTGGCACGCTATTTTGCATCACAAGCACAACAACCTGTGATTAACTTACAGTGTGAATTTGTCAATCTGAGTACAAGTGCAATGGCACTATTACCTTATTTGAATGGTAAAAACAACAGTCAAGCACTGCGTACTATTTTAAAGAAATTGATAAAAAATAAAAAAATTGAATCCAAAAAAGATAATCTGAGTGCGGTTTTGGAGAAAACGTTGCGTGAGATAGCGCGTAATGCGTTGTTAATTACTTAAGATAAAGACTTAGGAGTCAGGATTTTATAATCCCCAAAACTGGAATGCTCAAACCTGACAGGTTTTAAAAACCTGTCAGGTTTATAGCGTTTCCCGATTACGTCAGGTATAAGTCCCCTCGGAGGGGATTTAGGGGAGGTTGTACTTTTTCCAATCGGAAAACGCTATAACCACGCCCAAGACTAAAGCTTTGAACTCCAATACCCCAACAGTATAATCCCTTATTATATACAATCCCTGTAGTTTAAGGTTTTTCTCTGTTAGGTTATTGGAGTCCAAACCTTTAGGTTTGGGAGGGGTTAATAGCGTTTTGATGACACCGATATAATCCCTTATTATATACAATCCTTAAAACTGGAATGCTCAAACCTGACAGGTTTTAAAAACCTGTCAGGTTTATAGCGTTTCCCGATTACGTCAGGTATAAGTCCCCTCGGAGGGGATTTAGGGGAGGTTGTACTTTTTCCAATCGGAAAACGCTATAACCACGCCCAAGACTAAAGCTTTGAACTCCAATACCCCAACAGTATAATCCCTTATTATATACAATCCCTGTAGTTTAAGGTTTTTCTCTTTAAAACCAAGAACTACAAAACCAAGAACTACAGGGATTGTATATAATAAAGGATTTAAAAATGCCACTAACCACACCCAAGGCTAAGCTTTAGACTCCAATACCCCAACGGTATAATCCCTTATTATATACAATCCCTGTAGTTAAAGGTTTTTTTAAATCCTGTTCAAAATCTCCTCAATCAACCCCTCCGTCCCCTGTATCCACTCCTCCGCCCCTTGAGGATAACTTTGATAATTACGCAGGGCAGCCCGGGCATATTCCAGTGCATCGGGGAGACAATTGGCATTAGCTAAGGCAATAGCAACATTGCGACGAGTTACACCAGCACCATAAATATTACCAGCCATTTCATCATAGCGAATATCCTCACGATAATGATACATAGCTTGTTCTAAATCACCCGCATTTTTATAGATAACCCCAAGTGCATTATGAGTCACCGCTAAATCATTCACCGCATGATCCGGCAACAAGTCCAATGCGCCCTGATAATATTTAACAGCCTCATTGACATGCTGCAATAATATTTTTTCTGACTGGTGGGCGGTGCCAGCTTCATTAAAACGTTCATAAGCGACTGAGCCAAGTTGACCTAAACATCTACCACGTCCTTGCCGATCATTTTCACTTCTCAATTCCAAACTCTGTTGATACCAGTGTGCTGCTTGCTCTAGGTTGCGGATAATAGAAAGGTCTTTGTAAGCATGTCCAAGGTTGAAGGCAAGGGTAGCCTCAGCTGATTTATCACCAATACTTTGATAGAATAAAAGTGATTCTTTATATGTCGTGGTACACTCTACTTTTTCTTGTTCGCGTTGAATATGCCCGAATAGTTCAAGAGACACTGCCAACGTCCGAATCACATTACGCCCTTCACCCGCAGAAGGCTTATCCAAAAACGGTGTGGCATTTTGCTTATTCCACTCAACATAAAGCTTTTGTAATCGCTCTGCATCAGTCCATTGGCGATTTTCCATAGTTAGCCGCACCCGATATTCTGTCACAAAGCCCCACTCTTTTTCTCGTCCTGCTAGTGGTTTATCAGTCACAGTATCTACAAAATCTGGCATAATCTCTTCTACCAAATCTGCCCATTCAACACGGCGACCAGTTTGTTCGTAAAGTACACGTAAACCCTGCATGGTAGTGATAATTCTATGCCACCATCCGTATGTTTTTGCCAAACGGCGAGCATAAAGCAGATTGGGTTCTTCGGCTGTCAGTATGCCAATGACATCGCGGTTGCCATCTTCATCTTCCCAAAAATAGTAGTTCCCCAATACCCCCATCGCCTCAACAAAAGCACGGGTTGCCGCTTGCGTTTTTTTTGCATAATAACTATCAAATAACTGCTTAAAATACCAAGGCAAAGCTGGGTGAATACTATAAAAACCGCCACCATATTCTGTGAGTAAACCTATTTCGGTGGCACGGTTTAATAGCTTAATACCACTTTCACGAGTTAAATTTTGCAATTCTAGCAAACTCCAATCCTTTTTAGAATTGCCCATATCACGCAACGTATTTACATCCACAAACCCCTGAAAAAAATGCAACACCGCCAACTGCTTTCGTTCATCTTCGGTAAAAGCATTATCAAACCCATAACTCAGCGAAGCCCCCAACGATTTACTCCGTCCTTCACTTTCTTCATCGGCAAAAGCTTTTTCACCGGCTTGCAACTTCTCCACAAAAGCCAATACTTGTTCTTTACTCGTCAAACCATCCCGCAAGGCTTGCCCAACCAATACCGTAATCGTCAACGGATTGCCTTGGCTAAAATCCAACAACGGTTTCCAAGCACCCATATTAGAAGTCATCCGGCCATATTTCTCAGCTAACGCCTTAGCCAATTGCGCCCGCTCGGTATGTGGCATCGGTGGAATCTTAACCCGCGTGGGCAAATTACCCAACCAAGCCAATTCATCCCGCCGCGAAGTCAACAAGAATTTCGCTTGTGTATCCTGCGCCGCTCGCAGAAAATCCACTAACTCCCGTTGTTCCTCATTACGCCAAGCCGATTCACTCCCCGTTGGAAAACCCGTCACCGGCTCCACATTATCCCAAATCCACAATACCGGCACCTGTTGCAAAACCTGTAACGCCACATCACGCCGTTGCTCAAGTTCATCAATCGCTGACCAATTCACGCCAGACTGTTCCAACATCGCCGCGAACACTTGCCCAAAATCCCCCAACACTTGAGATAACGGTTTATAAGTCTCAAAGCTGGAAAATAACACCATCCCGTCTTTGATACCCCCCGTCATCTGATACCACCGCGCAAATTCCACCGCCGTTGTCGTCTTACCACTCCCCGCATAAGCATGTAACAACACCACCTTATCGCGGTCAAAACTCCGATCCAAAGCCAATAAGGTTTCATCACGCCCGATGAATCCAACATCTGGACGCGCTGGCAAATTCGCTAAAGTTTCATCTATCGCCCCTTTTTGCTTATTACCCAAGACAATCCGTAAACCTTGTTGTGGTACGGGAGCCGGAAATAACTTAATCTCTGCCGCCTCATACACCACCGGCACTAACCAATCCTGCAACGGCAACGGCTGCGTCACCACCTCCCGCAACGGATTAGCCCGCAAATGCTTACGCCCCAAACTCACGGCCTCCCCAAACGAATAACCATTAATCAGAGCCGCATACAACTGTTCCACAAACGCCCGCGCCGTCACCACATAAACGTTATAACGCATCGCCACCACGCCCGCCACCCCAGCATCAATCACCTCCTGAGCCAGCGAACCAAAAGCCCGCACCTTAGATTGCCCCGCGTCCCCCGATTGCTTATCGTTCCCAACCTCTGGTTGGGAATGCCTGCCTCGAAGCTTTGCTTCGTCCTCTATTTCAGCATGAGCCGAGCGACACGCATTCAACACCAAAACCGGCACCTGCGTTTCCACCAACAATTGCCCCAATGCTGGCCCATCGACTAATTGCGTATTCTCCTTAATCGCCGGATTCTCAAACACCAAATACCCATGCTTATGATCATCACGCTTTGGCGACAACAACAATCCACTCGGCCCAAACGTCACCGAACTGGTTGAGACACTAGCATCAATCCCAAAATAAGTGCCATGCCCATCAAAATGAACGACATGAAACGGCTTACCCGCATCACGCGCAGCGCGTAACACATTGCTTAATTGCCCAAACGTCGGCGGGCGCAAAACCTCCAACTGAAAAAACGCCCGTTCCGCCTTACTCAAACCCTTCACCAACCGGCTCGCCACAGAACGAAACGGCACATCGGCTTTTTCATGAGGACGACAAATCACCAACAAAATCCGAATCGGCTCATCTTTACTCGCCATGTTTGGCAATTGAGCGCGTAAAGTCGGATTAGAATGAGTACGCACAAATACCTGAGACTGTAAAGCCAACGGCATATCCGTTTTCGGATCGCGCAACAACTCCCAAGGAATACTGGTCGCCTCCTGCACATCCTCAACCGAGATTTCCACCCGCGTTTGGTTTAACTTCTGTTTTAACAGCACCCATAATTCCAGCGCATCACTATCCGCATGGAATACCGCCTTAAATAACTCCGTACCAATGGCAGTCATCCGTTGTTCAACTCGTGCCGCGATTTTAGGATTCGGCTCAAACGGAAATTCTAAATAATCCTCCAGATACCAACGTAAATCTTTTTGGTCCTGTTCTGTAAGTTGAAACTTAAATTTAGCTGTAACCGCCATCGGTGCTAAACCATCCTCATGCAAAGAAAGCTCAACCCGATAACGATTTTTTCCAACCGTTAATTGTTTTATGTGAAGTTTTGGCATGTTTTTAATTTCCAATGTAGGGTGGGTAGAGCGGGAGCGCAACGAAGTGGCGGAACGCCCAACCCACCGAATCCTTGAGAATGGTGGGTTTCACTTCGTTCTACCCACCCTACATATTATCTTGATAGCAAAGAGAAAAAGTTGACTTTTTTTAATGAAATACATAATATTATTATGTGACCATAATTCAAATTAGAGGAATAGTAATGATTAATTCAAACTCAATAATCAATAAACCAAATGAAAGTTTGGAGGGAGCTAAGCTACTATTTGAGAACAAAGCCTATGATAGTGCTGTGTCAAGAGCATATTTTGCTTGCTATCAATATGCGCTTATTGCTTTAGATCAGTATAAAAAAGAGCAATATCCTATTTGCGATGCAAGGAAACATAGCCACAAGTCAATTACTAGTGCTTTTTCCAGATACTTGATTAAAGGAGATAATATCTATCCAGATGAAATTAAAAGTTATTTAAAAGAGCTACAGGAACACAGACATACCGCAGATTATGAACCTGCTTATTCATTTGACAAAAAAGATACTGAATTAATTCTCAAAAAAGCCATTCATTTCTGTAATACTATAAAATCTAAATTGAATTAATAAAGTAAGTGGGAGGGATTTTGCCAATTGTGCATTATGCCTTCTACAATTTTTTATAAGGAGATAATGTTATGTTAAATTTCAAAGAAGAAGAATTAAGCAAAAACTTATTTAATAAATTAAAAGAACAATTTCCTACTATTGAATTAGTGGAAATCATTGAGAACTCTTTTGACGGCGGTGATGTTTGGATGCGAGTTATTCCGCCACTAGATAGACAAGAAAGAAGTCAATTTAGTGAGTTAACTGCTGAATTAGCGACAGACATTCTAATAGACTATGGTTATGATATTATTACCACTTATGCGGCTAACCCTGCCACTATTTAACTACAAGGATTGCATATAATAAAGGATTTATAAAAAATGATTTATAAAAAATGATTTTTAGCTCACTACAGCATTGTGTAACCTAAAAGGTTGTATTTCTTTAACTATTTTGTCCAAAGACCTTTTGATGTTTACCAAATAAAAATTTAGTTGGCTTCTTTTTTTTGGAAAGTTTATCTGGTAAATCCCTTATTATAAATCCTTTATTATATGCAATCCCTGTAGTTATTGTAGCGTTACCCTGAAAATGGGAATATGCCCTCTGCTCCCTACAGTTTAATTTTCCTTAATCACAACCACTAACATCTTTGAACCATCAGGTTGTTCAATGGTTTGTACATTGATAGAATCCGCTTGCTTGGACAAACCGCGCTTTTCTAATAAATTTTGTACGCTTTTGTGATTAACCACAGCTTGTTTTAGCAAATCATAAATCGTATTGGTAGCAACGCCAATAGCAATACCACTCAATAAAACAAATGCACTGGCGATATCATAACTCGCTGCCGAGCTATTTACTTTCGCCTCACCCACCGTCTTACAATCTGGTGACTCATTCCAAGCGGCCACAAAATCTGTGGGATTAATTTCTAATTGGGGGGAGAATCTAATTTGATAATCACTCATAAATGTTATAACTCCATAAGTTGATAATGCGTGGATGGGATTTAATAAAAACGATAATTATTAATCGCTGTTTAGAACGTTGAAATCAGAATTATTATTTTTGCTTGATAACCAGCAGAGTAATGTCATCAAGCATTTGTTGTGTCCCAATGTGTTCTCGTACATCGGTGATGATGGCTCTTTGGATTTCTTGGGTAGGAAGGTGCTAATTTTTACTGATGGCTTCACACAGCCGTTCCATGCTATAAAGTTCTTCATCATGATTTCGCGCTTCAGTCACGCCATCGGTGTAGAGAACAACACCATCTCCCTGAAGTAGCTGGATATCCAAATGCGAAACAAAAGCAGCCATTTGCAGAACCAATTACCGAGTTGGCTGTATTCAATTAAGTCGCCCATTGATAACTTGATTAGCACATTATAACCTCCGAGGTTTTGGAAACCTCCGAGGTTTTTTGAGAAATTATTTATAGCGTTTTCCAACTGGATAAAGTACAACCTCCCCTAAATCCCCTCCTTAATTAAAAAGGGAACTTGTACCTGACGCAATCGGAAAACGCTATATCTGAATGTCTATAATACCGATTTGATTGACATAAAAAAAGGACAACCACAAAGGATTGCCCCAATATAATTATTATCAAGCTTATCATCTATCAGTTTTCTTAAAAAAACTGAATATTAAGTACAACGGATTAGAGGAATAAACAGATTAATTCAAGGAATTAAAAGTCCAAAATAAATTTCGGACTCCCTTATAGCGTTTCCCGAATTGGATAAAGTACAACCTCCCCTAAATCCCCTCCTTAAATTGACTAACCTTTACCCACAAGTACCCTAAAATTATTTAATCGTATAAATAGTAAGGTTATATAACATTGTAACACCCATGAAATCCAAGCATGACGAGAGAACAAATTTTTGCCAGTTTCCTTTTAGAGTGATATCTCCCTATAACAAAAATCTATTGATTTCAATAGGTTTATCTACTTGTGGGTAAAGGTTAGCCTTAAATTCTTGTACCTGACGCAATCGGGAAACGCTATAAAACGGTTTTCGGAGTCCAAAATTTATTTTGGATTTACCAAGTTGAAATCGCGCTTTACGGTTCTACAGTAAAGTCCACTGGTTCACCATTAAAGATAATTTCCCCATCGCTTAAACGATATCCGGTATGTACCTTAAAATTCCCTGGTAATCCTGCTAAACGTCCTTCAAAGATAGAAACCGTTTGGCATTCTGATAATTCAATTTCTTCTTCAGCTGCGGCTAAACTTACAACGTCTCCCGCCCAAAATGTCCACATATCACCTTCTCGCATATAAAAGGAGGTTGTGCCATTCATTGGGGTATAAACACCAACCATCAGGATATCAGCAATTTCTTCGATGTGAGCAGCATCAATTTTTACCATGAAATTGATAGCCACAGTTTCAGATTGATTAAAGGAAACAACAGATTTATTATCTTCTAAGGTGGTAACAGCTCCCATAAAATGTGCATCAGTTGATACAAAATCTCCGCTCGCACCAACACCAGCACCATTGTTGTCAATATTCTCTTCAACCGTTACGGTAACCATTTCACTTTCAAGCGAACCAGTGGGATTAATAATACGTACCCCAAAATCCGTAGTTTCTTCTAGGGGAGGTGTGATAAAAACAGGATTATTTTCAATTTCATCCACTGGTATTGTTACATTACTAAATTCGTCTTGATACCACTGATAAGTAAAAGGTAAAGCAATATTGGTTTCCCATTGATTACCAATAGGATTGTCGGTGATTTCAATTTGTTCACCATCAGCGTTCCTTAAACCAATGAGCAATTCTGCCGTTTGACATTTATAAATCGAAGTGTCTTTGGGTTGTGAACCAATACTAAAATCAACAGTGCCTTGTTCAACAAGTAAGTTAAGTTGTCCAGAACTATTGTTAACCCCGCTGACATCAACAAAGTAATTGGTATCTGCTTTTAAAGGAATAGTGACTTGTGAGGCATTACTCTGTTCAACGTTAACGACAGTTGCATTGTCATTGCAAGCCAATTCAGTGAGTGGATATCCTGTACCTTCCCAAATAGACAGCACTGTATCATAACTAGAACCGAAAGTGGAAAAGCTTACGTTATCGTAATCCATAGAAGGATTGAATAAATACCAAACACTGGCACTCGCTACCGGATCACAACTTGGAGAACTTTCATCAATTTCAATGGTGGCTCCCCCGGTAGTTTGAGTATTGGTATAAGGCAATGCTTCAGTAATTGAAATTGCGGTATCCAAATAATCATTGCGTGGAGGGATTGAGATATTTAACACTAATAGACCAGAATCTTCAAGTAAACTACCTGCACCTGAAGTTTTAACGGATGAAATATTAATAAAATATGTTTCACTGGCGGTTAAAGCAACACGCAATAAAGATTGTGGACCACTGTTATCATCATTACAAATAACTTCATCTTCAAGAGGATGGCTAGTGCCTGCCCAAACGGATAACGACGTATTGTAGTCCGATCCCATTGTATCTATCACGATAGTTTGGTCAGTTGATGCAGTATATTTAAACCAAACACTGCCACGACTTTTGGTATTACAAATTGAAATGGATTCGTTATCTTGATTGGTGGCTTCTTGTGTCATTTGGGTATATGTGTAACTGGCATTACTATCCAGTGTCACTGGTAAAGCATCAGCCAAATTATCATTTTCTAAAGGATTGACTTCCAACGCCGTAAGAATCAACGCGCCCGTTTCACCCTGATAACCACTGATATTGATGTAATAAGTAGTACCGGTTTGCAATTCTACTTGCACTTGTGATTGTTTCAAATTATTACTGTCATCATTACAAGCGAGCGCAGTGAGTGGATGACTATCACCAGTCCATACAGACAATACCGTGTCATAGTCCGAGCCAAAGGTATTAAACAGCATTGTTTGATCACTGGTTGCTGTGTATTGATACCACACACTCGCTCGCCTGTCATTCAAACACATTGGTAAAACTTCTGATGTTTCATTGCTGGCACCAGCGGTATTTTGCTGTTGGGTAAAAGGCAAAGTATCAATGGGAGTAGCATTCGCTAAGCGGTCATTAGTGGGTGCTGCAAATCCCTTTGGTGTCAAACAAACTAATAGAAAGAACACACCAAAGGAACGCAAAGATATGAAATAATTCATATTTTCTCCTTTGTAAAATATTTGAACAGAATTACGCTGATTAAAAGCAAATTTAATGATACACGAAAATTGTTATTGTACAAAATAAAAAACGCCGACATACAAAAATGTATGCCGGCGTATTTAAAAAAATACCATTGTTTATTGCAGTGCATTCACAAGGATATTGTCAATGCACCCGCTTTAAACTCATCACTAAACTTTCAAGTTAATCGCAATTAGGACCCATAATTGGACTTTGGTTAGCTTGTCTTGCTGGGCCTGCTTTAGCTTGTGCTTCTATTGTGCCTCTTGGATAGGTATCATCCATTGTAATTGAGAACGTACCACCTTGAGTATCCCATTTCAGACCAACATAACCAGTACTTCCATCAACTGCGTCCGCTTTAGGACTAGAACTCTCAACATGACTCAAGCAAGAACCAAATCGTCCTAAATTCCAATGACTCAAATCTTTACCACTTACTCGTGAAATGGTATAAGTCCAAGTATTGCCTTCATTGCTGTCCAAAGTTACCCCATAAGTTCCAGAACCATTTTTTAAGGTAATTTCAGTACTGTCAAGTGGTCCAGTGTCACTGTTTGATTGGCTACCGGTGTTTTCATCCTCATCAGATGATTGGCTACTGCTGTTTTCGCTCTCATCAGATGATTGGCTACTGCTGTTTTCGCTCTCATCAGATGATTGGCTACCGCTGCTACTACCATTGTTGTTGGTATCATCGCTACTGGAGGTATCGCTACCACTTTCGTTGTTGGTATCACCGCCACTGGAAGTATCGCTACCATTTTCGTTGTTGGTATCACCACTGGAATTATCGCTTTCGCACTGTCCAGAAGTCGTAATGGACATAGTATCGCCATTTTTACCAGTAGAAGAAGTATTACCCGATACATTCAGATGAACTTGGACATTATCATACGTAGTACCCGCAGCTAATGGGAAAGAAGCCTCGTAACCAATCGTCCTACCACTATCATTCTCAACCCATGAGAAACTAGCACCCTCAATAACACTGTCATCTTTGACGACTTTATTACTATTTCCACCAACAGTTACCCAAGCATTACCTGGGGTTGTTTCTGCCTCATAAGGTGCATTTTCCAATACCAGAATATACGCAGTATTGGTTGCACAATCGTAGCGCGAATACATATCCGATAAATTAACTTTACCATTACCCTTTCCACCACAATTACCATCTGAAACGACACTTCCTGCTGTGCACATATTAGCAGAAAAATCAGCATTTACCCACTCCGAAGTATCTCCATCAACTTTAGCTTTACCAGCATTTGGAGTGACTTGTTTCACATAATCTACGTCTTTAGCTGATGAAGTAGGTTCTGCTTGTGGAGTTAGCTCTTCGGTATTATCAGCCTCAGCAGTTGAAGTGGATTCTTCAGTATTGTTTTCAGTATTACTACCTGAATTATCGCTACCAGTATCATTGTTGGTATCATCGCCACCGGAGGTATCGCTACCATTATCGTTGTTGGTATCATCGCCACCAGAGTTGGTATCATCACCATCAGAGGTATCGCTACTAGTGTTGTCACCATCATTAGATGATTGGCTACTGCTGCAATCAGGACCCATAATTGGACTTTGGTTAGCTTGTCTTGCTGGCCCTGCTTTAGCTTGTGCTTCTATTGTGCCTCTTGGATAGGTATCATCCATTGTAATTGAGAACGTGCCACCTTGCGTATCCCATTTCAGACCGACATAACCAGTACTTCCATCAACTGCGTCCGCTTGAGGACTAGAACTCGCAACATGACTCAAGCAAGAACCAAATCGTCCTAAATTCCAATGACTCAAATCTTTACCACTTACTCGTGAAATGGTATAAGTCCAAGTATTGCCTTCATTGCTGTCCAAAGTTACCCCATAAGTTCCAGAACCGTCCTTTAAGGTAATTTCAGTGCTATCAAGTGGTCCAGCATTACTGCCTTGAGTGCCATCGCTTGATTGGCTACCGCTGTTTTCACCCTCATCAGATGATTGGCTACCGCTGCTACTACCATCATCGTTGGTATCATCGCCACCTGAAGTGTTGCTACCACTATCGTTGTTGGTATTATCGCCACCAGAAGTATCGCTACCACTATCGTTGTTGGCATCATCACCAGAGGTATCGCTACCAGTGTTGCTATCATCGCTACTGGAGGTATCGCTACCACTATCGTTGTTGGTATCATTACCACCAGAATTTTGGCACGCGCTTTGGGCCTGTTCTTTAGCCTTATCTTTAGCGGCATCCTTCAAGCTCTTAACAGCATTTTGAAGTGAACTCAAAT
Source organism: Candidatus Parabeggiatoa sp. HSG14 (assembly GCA_030378085.1). GTDB lineage: Bacteria > Pseudomonadota > Gammaproteobacteria > Beggiatoales > Beggiatoaceae > Parabeggiatoa. The sequence continues at coordinate 21,490 of JAUCGK010000006.1, read as the reverse complement.
CAGGAAGATTATTTCCAACTCCCTTTGCTTGATTCAAATTACTTGCCCCTGCAATTTGGCGGCAACCTGTTCTCATAGCATCAAACGCTGTCTTGGCATCACCAGATAAGAGTTTTTCAGCATCACCAACTACATCATCAAGCAGAACAGCGACCATATCTGCTTTATTTTGTGCTTGGCTAAGTTTATTCTTATTGAGGAATTGATTCATTTTCTTGAAGTGCTTGTTCGCCTTCTTCATTCCTCTCAATAAACGACCACTGCCCGCTATTTGTCCAGCTTGTTCAGTGGTTTCGTCAGCACAACTTTGAAGTTCTTCGCGTTCATTATCCTCAAGAGTAAGCCCTGCTTCGGCGAGGAATCTATCAACCGCTTGTTGTGCTTGATCAGCAGCATCCTGTACTGCTTGTTCCTGAGTTTCTTCAGTTTGTTCTTGCTCCGGCGTTACGTCCTCATCATTGGCTGAATCATCTGTTACATTATCTACAGCTTGATTAATAGCTTCAAGTGCTGCATTGAGTGCATCTTCTGCGCTTGGATCATCAGGCACTTGTTCAGCCGCTTCGGTAGGACCAACTTCACCGTCATCGACTTCACCTGGGCAAGATGGCAAGCTGTTCTTCATTGCGATACCATCATTTATGCATTCTGTAAAGAGGTAAGAGACAAAGTTGCCATTCATATCATCTTGTACAGGGAAGCTTAAACCAAAGGTGTGTTCACCTGGGCTACCATTGCGTGCGAGACTGTTTTTATCAAGCCCTGCTCCCACTAAGTCAGATTCGCTCAACACAGTAATATCAGCAACTTTTTCACCCGTACCCTGTACAATGGATTGTGGCATTGTCCGTGCGGCTGTCCAACTTCCAATGAAATAGAAGTTTGGATTATTTTCAATTGCCATATTACCTAAGTCAGCATTGCTGTTCTTGCTAGCATAACTGCTCATCGTTGACCAACCAGCATTGGCTTTGGTGACATCTTGCAATTCAATGCCTTTGTAAAGGGCTTTAGCAATTAGACCATCGTTATCGTTATTGGCAAAATGAGCCGCATACTTGGTTCCGCCAAAGTCAAAGACTAAGTCAGTAAAGTTAACATTACCGCCTGCTGCACGGCCATAAGGATAACCATTTTGGGGTTCCATATTGGCGTTGATTGCTACAGTAATCGTGCCACTGTCTTGCTTGATTGCCATACCAAAGATTTCAAGATCAGGAGTACCTGTTGCATCACCAATGTAATCTGTTGTATATGTCCAATCTTTAGTCAAATCGTCCATCACGCAAGCTTGTGGAGGTGTTACATCTCCGGTATCGCCTGTGTCACCGGTATCACCCGTGTCGCCAGTATCTCCCGTGTCACCGCTATCATCGCCAGTATCTCCCGTGTCTCCGGTATCGCCTGTGTCTCCCGTATCACCTGTGTCGCCAGTATCTCCCGTGTCTCCGGTATCTCCAGAATCGCCACTGGTCTCACAATTATCAACAACGTCACTCATTGGCGTGCTGCAATCAGGCCCCATGATTGTGCCATCATCAGTTTTTTGTTTACCACCTGTTTTAGCTACAACAACGGCATCGGTTGTGGCATATTCACCATCCAAAGTAAACGTGAATACGGTAGGATTACCCGAATCAGTTGAAACGTCCCCTTCTGTATTCCACTTAACAAGCGGTTCACCTGCTAATCGACCATCAGCATTTTCACTACCACCATTACCCGTTTGGGCTCCGTCACCTGTGGTACTTACAATTTTACAATCACCAACACCTAAAGACCAGTGACTCAATGCTCTTCCACTTCCACGAGAAACATTATAAGTCCAAACTTTACCTTCTACTCCACCAAAAGTAATGGTATAATCGGTTGCTTTATCAGGACCACCTGCTGTAAGAGTTACGGAATCTCCACCAGAAATGACGCATGCATTACCGCTATCCCCTGTGTCACCAGTATCGCCCGTATCTCCGCTGTCGCCTGTGTCTCCACCTGTATCGCCTGTGTCACCCGTATCACCTGTATCACCAGTATCGCCCGTATCACCGCTATCGCCTGTGTCTCCGGTATCACCAGTATCGCCCGTGTCACCGGTATCGCCTGTGTCATCACTATCCTCATCGTCATCATCGTTGCTATCATCCATCGGGCAACTGAAGAATTGGATGTTAGAAATATCAGGAGTATCTCCGCCATCACTGACAGGGATAACTGCATTACTAAAGTCACCACTTTCTTGAGGATCATCCATTAAATTAATAGCACCGCTATTAAGATCACCCTTTACAATGATATAACTAATCGGTTCATCTGATGCCCAAATACCTTTTGTTTCTTTACCACCGATGAAAACAATATCATCATTACCAGTTGGTTCTTCAAAAACGTAATTGGTACCAGCCCATTCAAATTTAGCAACCAATTTAGCATCACCATCAACACATTCAGGTGGAGATGCTTCTATAACAGGGGGTGGAGGTGCTGCACTTTCGCAAGCAGCCACAGCCTCAATATCTCTAAATTCTCTAGGAAGCTTTTCGCCTACTCTGGTAATGTTACCATCTTCAATAGCCATTAAGTTTAAGTACATACCCTTATGGACAACTACGAAGAGATTGTCATCATCCCATGGAAACATCTCAGTGGCTTCAATATTTTTCTGTGAACCGATCTCTCCAAACGCGTTGGTGTCCGGAATGTAATATAAAACATTGCCACCGTCAGACAAGTAGAGCTTTTCGCCCGTATTATCCCATGAAATATCCTCAACGAAAGAAGTATATTTCTTTTGAGCTTTGTTATCACCAAAACATGCAGCAAAATTATCTGTTGCATAAGCCAATTCCAACGTGGATTGACTCGGATCGTTCAAATTAACCTTGACCAGTCCACATTCTTCTGACCATGCCCATAAATTATGGGTTTTTGGATGGAAAGAAATACTGGAAATTTCAGTACCACATACTGTTCCACTCCCAGACACAGCACTTCCATTGGCAGCATCCCCAGGAACATCAAAACAAATCTCACCAAGATCATTCAATTTTTGACCAGTACTGATACTAAATTCGTAAAGATTACCTGGTGCAAAACCTTCATCCCCTGAAGAACCTATAAGCTTAGTACCCTTGCTGTTGATATCTAAGCCTTCAACATCATGACCTGGATGTAATGGTCCCAAAGTTGTCACACTATAGTCATTCCTATCTATGAGAACAAGTTGGGAATGATTGAGGCCTTCATCTTGTACACCATAAATCTTATCGCAGACATCGGCTCTTGCCGTTGCGCTTAAGCCGGTGGTTAGAGTAACCCCAGCAACCATCAGGCATTTCAATATCGCATGCCTTAATGGATCTTTTTTTGAGAGAGTATGCTTACGCATTTTGAGTATCTCCATATTTTACGAGATTGTTGAAAAATTTATTTAACAATGGTTTGGACAATATTTCAATAACTGATGTTACGCAGATGGCTTACAAACTTACATGCAAAATTCATTTTGCAAACTAGAGTGCAACTCCTCGCAAAATAAATTTTGCACTCCTTTATTCACTTTTGGAAGTGTAGTGCGTAACATCAGTTAAATATTAATGCAACGTATAACTTTAATTCAACCAGATGATTGGCATTTACATTTACGTGATGGGGCTAATATGGCTTCGGTAGTCTCCGCGACAACGCGTTGTTTTGCACGCGCCATAGTCATGCCTAACTTAAAACCCCCAATAACCACAGTGGCTGAGGCATTGGATTATCGCAAACGGATTTGTGCAGCCCTTGCACCAGAGTGCCATTTTAATCCATTAATGACGCTTTATCTTACTGATAATACCTCAGCAACAGAAATTGCTCAGATAAAAGACAACGAATACATTGTTGCCGTTAAGTATTATCCGGCTGGTGCAACAACGCATTCTGAAAATGGTGTCACCGATTTACAGAAAGTATGGTCAGTGCTTGAAACCATGCAAACTTATGATATTCCTTTGTTAATACATGGCGAAGTCACAACAGCGAATGTAGATATATTTGACCGTGAAAAAATTTTTATTGAACAAGTACTCGCTCCCTTATTGGAAAATTTTCCCGATTTACGAGTGGTACTAGAACACATTACAACACAAGAAGCAGTCGATTATATTATTGGTAAAAACAATAAATTAGCAGCAACTATTACAGTCCATCATTTATTAATGAATCGCAATGAAATCTTTAGGGGAGGTATTCGTCCCCATCATTATTGTTTACCCGTATTAAAACGGGAGAAACATCGCCAAGCTTTATTGCGAGCGGCAACCAGTGGCAATCCTAAATTTTTTTTAGGTACTGATAGTGCCCCTCACGCCCAGTTTTCTAAAGAAACGGCGTGTGGTTGTGCCGGTATGTATTCCGCTCCGGCTGCTTTAGAACTCTACGCAGAAGCTTTTGAGCAGAACCAAGCCTTGGATAAATTGGAGGGATTTGCCAGTTTTTACGGCGCGGATTTTTATCGTTTGCCACGTAATACAAAAAAAGTGACCTTGGAGAAACGTACTTGGAAAATGCCAACGTACTTTGAATTTGGCAAACAAAAAGTGATTCCCTTGCGAGCAGGGGCTAAAATTTATTGGCAACAGGTACAAAACTAATGGCCAAAAAAGAACCTTCACCGATTTCTAAACGTTTTAGGGGTTATATGCCGGTGGTTGTCGATGTAGAAACGGCTGGCTTTAATTCAAAACGTGATGCTTTATTGGAAATTGCAGCTGTGATATTACGAATAAATAATGAAGGATTATGGCAGCCGGATGAAACGCATTTTTGTCATTTAATTCCTTTTGAAGGAGCCAATCTTGATAAAAAAGCGTTGAAATTTATTGGAGTAGACCCTTATCATCCATTTCGTTTTGCGGTGCCAGAAGTAGAAGGGTTGAAAACGATTTTTAAACCAATTAACAAAGCGATAAAAAAACATGGCTGTACTCGTGCCATTTTAGTCGGTCATAATCCATCGTTTGATTTGAGTTTTATTAAAGCGGCGTGTAAGCGTACTGAATTTAAAATGCCGTTTCATCAGTTTAGCACATTTGATACAGCAACTTTAGGAGGATTGGCTTATGGGCAAACCGTGCTAGCAAAAGCGGTACAGGCAGCAGGTTTTAAGTGGGATAGTAATAAAGCGCATTCTGCTATTTATGATGCTGAACGCACAGCAGATTTATTTTGTAAAATAGTCAATCTATGGAACAATACACTTTAAAGCAATTTTTTTTGTTGTTTTGGAAATGAGATACAATTTCCCAAAACTTTATCGTAACCGAGATTTCGGAAAATCCTTACGTTATTACTCATAAGTGATCGGGATTTTTATCGTTCCCAAATTTTATTTGGGAACGCACTGCACAAGAAGCTTTGCTTCGATAAGCTCGTTTAATTTTTCCTGATTGTAACAGATTTTGGGGACACCCCCCTAACCCCCCCGTACACGGGTGGAACCAAACATCATTCGACACTTTGCTTTAATTTTTCTATTTTGGGACTTCCCCCTGTGTACGGGGGGTTAGGGGGGTGTCCCCAAAATTCGGACACTGGTTCAGTTCAATGACAATAAAATACGTTGATATGTCGATATAATCAATTATATCAACCACTTGAGTCAAAAAACCGTTGTTTTTATAACTTATTGATATTTAAGCTATTTACATCAAACTGAACCAGTGCCCACATTTTCAAAAAATATTGGCGTTTATAGAAGAAGTGCTAACAGTAAATAGCAAAACAAAATAACTTCGCTAGTGCCAAAGAGCGAAAATACCAATACCAAAAATCCCCCTAACTTTTACGAAAGCAAGGAACTAAACGAATTATTTTTCACTTTTCACTTTTCACTTTTACATTATATGTCATGGATATTATTTTCTTAAGAGCATTAAAAATAGAGACGGTGATAGGCATTTTTGACTGGGAACGAGAAATTAAGCAAACTGTTGTGCTTGATTTAGAAATGGCAACCGATATTCGCAAAGCAGCCACAACAGATAGTATTGATGATACCCTTAATTATAAAGCTGTTGCTAAACGTTTGATTGATTTTGTCAGTCACAGTGAATTTGGATTAGTAGAAACACTTGCAGAACGGATTACTGAGATAATATTAACTGAGTTTTCAGTGCCTTGGGTGCGTCTACAATTAAATAAACAGGGTGCTGTAAGTGGGGCGCAGGATGTGGGCGTTATTATTGAACGGGGGAGGAAACCTGAAGATGGCACGCATATACGTTAGCATAGGAAGTAATATTGAGCCACTCCGTTATATTCGTGCGAGTTTGTTTGATATTGAACAGCATTATGGCACACTCATGCTATCTTCTATATATGAAAGTAAAGCGATTGGTTTTCGGGGAGACAATTTTTATAATTTGATTGCTGCATTTGATACTGACATGGATGTTCACACAGTTGCCCATACTTTGCGGACAATTGAAAAAAACAACGGTCGCCAACGCACTGATAATCGTTTTAGTGCGCGTACATTGGATTTAGATATTTTGTTATATGATGATTTGATTCTGAAAGATAATGAAATAGAAGTGCCACGTGAAGAAATTTTGAAATATGCATTTGTCCTGTTACCACTGTCTGAAATTGCGCCAACTCTCAAACATCCTGTTATAGGTCAATCTTATGCGGAGTTATGGCAAACTTTTGATAAAAAAGACCAATCTTTATGGCGTGTTAATCTTTAAATAAGTGTTATTCCTCAACAGAGCTTTGTAACAACTTAGGAATTCATGATTTAATAAAATCACTAAACCTGACAGGTTTTGAAAATCTGTCAGGTTTGACAATTTCAAATTTTGGAAACTATAAAATCCTCATTCCTAAGACTGTAAGACAAAGCTTTGTCACATAAATATTAAAAATCCCTTTAATTTTTTAATTGTTTATTATTTTGACAATAATTATTCATTAGTTAGTAAAACGTATCTTCTCAAAAAATATGGGTAAACTCGCTCAAACCTGACAGGTTTTCAAAACCTGTCAGGTTTTTTCCGCAGAATTTAGAGAAGATACGTAAAAACATTAATTTATAAAACTTAGTTTTATAAATCGAAAACAATATACACGATGCTAATAGTGAATGGAACAGTTTTTACCTATAGATGTTCAGAAAAATAGTTTCTCGATCAAACCTGACAGGTTTTAGAAACCTGTCAGGTTTTGTGAAGAAATTATTTATGTGGAAAACTATAAAATAAAAAACATTAATTTTATGGTTAAAATTGACAGCAAATGTAGTGGGTTTAGCATCAGTTTCTATTGGTCAAAAAAATTAACTTACTGATGTTACGCACTGTACTTCAAAAGTGAATACCAGAGTAGTGCAAAATGAAATTTTGCTGATTGTAACAGATTTTTGGGATACCCCCCTAACCCCCCGTACACGGGTGGAACCAAACATCATTTGACACTTTGCTTTAATTTTTCTATTTTGGGACTTCCCCCTGTGTACGGGGGGTTAGGGGGGTGTCCTCAATTTTGCACTCCAGTTTAAAAGCTATCTGCGTAACATCAGTTAATAAAAAACCCAAAAGTTTAATTTTAAGAGTACTCTCCCGATTAAAACTATTATTGATAAAGAAAAATTTGTTATCATAAATTAAATATACGTTGTATTCAACTAGAGGAGGCTATCAACTTAAGACATCAACAGGTTAGCACCCTGAAGTTTTATTCTTAGTTTTTAACTTTAAGCAAGATAAATTTTGTTACTGTTGTAAATACGCAACAGCAATATTTACCCAATGCTAAGAAATGAGGATTCAATAAAACCCGAAATTAAACCTACCAGGTTTTAAAAATCTGGCAGGTTTGGATATTCAAGTTTGGGAATTAAATCCTTATTCCTAAGTCTTTGGCAATAATTTAGAGTGTCCTATTTTAAGTTGGTAGCCTATTTTTAATTCGTTTATCCACGTAATTCGTTGTACTTAATATTCAATAAGTTAAAGAAACTGATAGATGCTAAGGATTAAGGATATCTGACAAATACTATCGCTTTAAGTAAAAGTATCAGTTATAATAATACTGACTATTAATAGTGAAAAAATAACAGATCGTAAACTACTAAAATTTTTATAATCAAATACTTATAATAATAAATTTTGTGATTACTCAGGACAACCATAAGGAATTATCCTTACCTATCATAGGATATTGTAGGAGCAATCTTTTGCATCGAATATGGTTGCTCTCTTAAAAAATAATAAATCAGGCTGAGTAGTTACTAAATTTTATGATGAGTTTTTGCTATTTCTGCCTTTTCACTCGAAATTAAAAGAAATAACTCTATATTAAACGTTGTAAACCCATTAATTTTTTTCGCATTTGAAGATAATACTCATTTTGCACAAATATCAACATAATTGAGTAAATTAAATGGGTGTAATCTCTAACTAATTGAATTGGAATATTTTTATGCCGTTTCTCAGTGATTTTGATTTTGCAATTTTCGTTGTCATTTTCTTATTTATGACTGTCGTGTTAGTCTTTATGGGTGTCAAATCCGTTCCTCAAGGGCAACAATGGACAGTGGAACGATTTGGTAAATATACCAAAACTCTTGAGCCTGGGTTAAATCTGATTATTCCAGCTGTTGATGTAGTGGGTAAAAAGCTGAGTATGATGGAAGAAGTCATGGATATCCCCGCTCAAAATATTATTACAAAAGATAATGCGATGGTGCGCGTAGATGGGGTTGTCTTTTATCAAATCATCAGTGCTGCCCAAGCCGCCTACCAAGTGAGTAATCTCACTAACGCGCTTATGAATTTAACAACTACTAATATTCGTAGTGTTATGGGTGCTATGATTTTAGATGAGGTACTTTCTAAACGTGATGTTATTAACACCCATTTGCTCCGAATCGTTGATGATGCCTCCACACCTTGGGGAATGAAAGTGTTACGTGTCGAAATTAAAGACATTGCACCTCCTCAAGATTTAGTAGATGCGATGGGACGACAAATGAAGGCTGAACGTGACAAACGAGCTAACATTTTAGAAGCGGAAGGTTTACGACAAGCAGAGATTTTGCAAGCAGAAGGTGAAAAACAAGCGGTGATTTTAGAAGCAGAAGGGCGTAGAGAATCCGCTTTCCGCGATGCAGAAGCGAGAGAACGTTTTGCCCAAGCCGAAGCAAGAGCCACCGAAGTAATTGCACGAGCAATAGAAAACGGTAATATGCAAGCACTTAATTATTTGATAGCCATTAAATACATGGAAGCAGTGAATCGCCTTGCTACTTCGGAAAATACTAAGTTGTTATTAATGCCTTTAGAAACTTCAGGGGTCATCGGTGCGCTTGCGGGTATTAAAGAAATCATTAAAGAAGGGACTTTTGGTCGCTAACTGACATTTAAACAGTGAGGATAAGTTATGTTACAAATTAGTTATTGGCACTGGTGGATGCTTGCTGCGTCACTGCTGATACTTGAATTTTTTGCACTAGGGACTTTTGGTAGCTTCTTTTTATGGCCTGCTATTGCAGCGTCATTTATTGGTTTTATTACGCTGTTTTTTCCACAGCTTAGCCTTGAATATCAAGTGTTGACATTGGCAATGATTTCAATTGTCAGTGTGGTTATTGGTCGTTTATATCTAGGTAAACACCCGCTTAGTAGCGATCAACCGTTTCTTAATAAACGAGGTTCTGAATTAGTTGGGAATACCTATAACATTAGTGAACCCATAGTAAATGGAATAGGTAAAATTCGTGTACTTGATAGTACTTGGCGTGTAGAAGGGCCTGATTGTCCTGTTGATACTCCCGTTAAAGTAGTTGCAGCGGGCAGTGTTCGTTTGAAGGTAATACCTTTAACAGCTATACCCGCTAAAACAAGTCTTAAAATCCCCCTCAAATCCCCTATCAAAACCTAGTTTTAGAAATGACAAAGACGGAATCCAAAATTTATTTTGGACGATTTCACAAATCGTTTTATCCCTAACTCCCATCTTAAAAAGGGTAGGATTGATAGTGATTTACGAAATTATTTCATGCTTATTCCTAAACAAAAGTAACTTATTATGAGTGAATCAAAAACGACGGATGAGTTAAAGACAACGAGCGAGTCAAAGATTATATCTGCTACACCTCAAGAAACATGGCAGATATTACAAAACGATCCCAAAGCTGTACTCATTGATATACGTTCCGAAATGGAATATTTATTTATAGGACATCCAAAAGGCGCGATACATATTCCTTGGATTGATGAACCCGATTGGAAAATCAATCCCCGTTTTGCCGCTGATGTCCGTAAAATAATGCTGGGCGGTGTTGTTTATCATCCTGATGATAGCGATGTAGACAGTGTGCCTGTTTTGTTAATTTGTCGTAGTGGTCGTCGTTCCTTAGAAGCTGGAAAAGTGTTGGTCGAAGACGATTTTAATAAAGTCTATAATGTTGTTGAAGGTTTTGAAGGGCCTTTGGATGCTGATCATCACCGTAGTACATTAGGCGGATGGCGTTATCACGGATTACCGTGGGAACAATGTTAAGAAAGATGAAATAATTAAAACCATTAGCATTACTCAAAGTAATGTCAGTGGAGTCCAAACCTTCAGGTTTGGTAGTGGAGTCCAAGTTTTCAGGTTTGGCAAGATTCCAAAGCTAAAGCTTTGGACTCCAATAAACTCATTCATTGACAAAGTATTGCTAGTATCCGATAGCTTTAAAATAAACTTCAAGAAAAATTCCTGTTTAGAAAATGCAGGTCGCTAATCCAAAATCCAAAATCCAAAATCATAATGACACTCCCCCTAAAAAATGACCGTTTTTTACGTGCGTTACAACGTCAATCAGTTGATGTTACGCCTGTATGGATGATGCGCCAAGCAGGGCGTTATTTACCCGAATATAGAGAAACCAGAACTCGTATTAAGGATTTTCTCACATTATGTCAAACACCAGAATTAGCATGTGAAGTCACTTTGCAGCCACTGGCTCGTTTTCCTTTTGATGCTGCCATCTTGTTTTCAGATATTCTTACCATTCCTGATGCAATGGGGCTAGGTTTATACTTTAGTGAGGGAGAAGGGCCTTGTTTTGAACGACCTGTACGTACTAAAACGGACATAGACAATTTAGCAGTTCCCGATCCGAATGAAGCGTTGCGTTATGTCATGGAGGCCGTTAGTTTGATTCGACGTGAATTAAACGGAAAAATCCCGTTAATCGGATTTTCAGGTAGCCCGTGGACGTTGGCAACTTATATGGTTGAAGGCGGCACAACAAAAACATTTAGTAAAGTCAAGGGCTTGATGTTTGAACAGCCTCAGGTGATGCATACTTTACTGGATACATTAGCACAAGCAGTCACCGCCTATTTGAATGCCCAAATTGCAGCAGGTGCTCAAGCCGTGATGATATTTGATACTTGGGGCGGTATTCTAACAAGCCGTGATTATTTAGAATTTTCATTACATTATATGCAGAAAATTGTACAAGGCTTAACTCGTGAATACGAAGGACAAAAAATACCGGTTATTTTATTTACAAAAGATGGCAATGAATGGTTGGAAGAACAAGCGGAAACGGGTTGCGATGCTATCGGTTTAGATTGGAAATTACCCATTGGCACGGCACAAAAACGGGTGGGTGATAAAGTGGCATTGCAAGGCAATATGGACCCTTGTATTTTATACGCATCACCAGAACGTATTCGTGAAGAAGTGGCAACGATTTTAGCCAGTTTTGGCAATGGCAATGGACATGTGTTTAATTTAGGGCATGGCATTCATCCACAGATGAATCCCGAACATGTTGCTGCATTTGTTGAAGCAGTGCATACGTTGAGTCCAGCTTATCATATCCAAAGCTAAAACTTTGGATTCCTCTCAATCTAAATTATGGAGTTCAAAGCTTCAGCTTTGAAATAATTGGACTCCTCTCAATCTGAATTATGGAGTCCAAAGCTTCAGCTTTGAAATAATAAATATTAAGGAATACAAATGGTTCAAAAAATCATTCTAGCAGCAAAAGGTTTTTGTATGGGTGCTGCCGATGTTGTCCCTGGTGTCAGTGGTGGCACAATGGCTTTTATTTTAGGAATTTATGCCCAACTGATTAACGCAATTCGTTCTTTTGATATCGTATGGCTCAAACATATCTTCAAACTTGAATTTAAACCCGTTTTTCAACGTCCCCATTTTGGATTTTTAATTCCTCTTGTTATCGGTATTTTTTGCGCCCTTATCTTCTTTACACGAGTTATTCCTTTACCTACTTTATTACATACCTATCCTGAACTTATTTATGGTTTATTTTTTGGCTTGATTGTTGGCTCAGTAATTGCCCTGCTACCAGAGACAAAAAAATTTGATGCCTCAGCACTCTTTTTTTTAAGTTTTGGCATAGCACTGGGTTGGTTCATTGTAAATTTAGTCCCTGTCAACACACCTGATGCTGCTTGGTTTATTTTCCTAAGTGGTATGTTAGCCATTTCCGCAATGTTATTACCCGGTATTTCAGGTTCATTTATCTTATTGATTTTACATAAATATAATACAGTACTAAACGCCATCGGCCATTTTAATTTTACAGTTTTAATTCCCTTTGCATTAGGCGCATTGACAGGATTAATCGTTTTCAGTCGTTTTCTTGGTTGGCTATTAACTCGTTTTTATCGTGCCACTTTGCTAACAATTATAGGTGTACTTATCGGTTCATTATGGATAATTTGGCCTTTTCAAGAGCGTAGCTATGTGACAGTTCATGGTAAAGAACGTTTAATCAGTTCCACTCCAGTTTTGCCTGACGCTTGGAATGAAACTGTAATATATACATTATTCATGATGTTGATAGGTGTGGGGTTGATATTGATTATTTATAAATTAGGTAAGAAATAGTAGAGACGCACGGGGCCGTGCGTCTCCAGTTTGCAAAATAAATTTTACACTCCAGTAGAGACGCACGGCCGTGCGTCTCTACTTTTTACCAAGAATTTCTTCTCGCTGATCGTCGAGTTGTTCAAGTACCAGTTTCATATGCATACGCAATCCATAAAATTCTCCCATGTAAGAAAGCGGGACGGAAACTTGTTCAATCAGTTCTTTTTGAAGTGCCTTTATGCGTTTACTTTCTTCTTCAATTTCTTTCAAATCAGTCAAATCATGAATTTTACTATCAACTTCTCGCAATATGCCATACCAGCGAAAAATTTTGAAACGAATGCCCCATCGATATAATGGGAGCGCACCTTTCAAAAGCGGGAGCATTATGACTACGAGTGGGATCAACAAAATTTTTAAGCGATCCAATGTGCTCGCTACCCAGAAAGAAAAAATATTGTACAACCAACTTGGTCCATGGCGTAAATATTGTCCTGCTGCTTTATTCATTGGAAATTCAACAAATTTATCAGAAGGAAATTGATCCTGTTTTTCGAGAAGTCCACTCTCTTTATGGATTCCAATAATTGTTGTTAACAATAAGTGGATAATATCAGGATGTAAATCATTGCGAGCGACCAAACTTGCTGTGGCTGCTAACAATACCTTGTCTTGTCGTGGCACATTATTTTCTAAATCAATAACACCTTCACCAAGTCTCACAGTCGTTAAAAAAGGATAACGGCTGCCATAAGCTTCATCACGTTTAAAACTTAACAGTTCGATATCAGGATGAGTAAGTAGCTTAGAAATTGTAGAAGAAGTGGGAGACATGATAAAAAAAGCGGCATCAATTTCATTTGCAATTAACTTTGCCATAGCCACCTTTGAGGAAAGATTCAATAAAGTGGTGTTGTTTTGAGTGACTTTGTTATCCTGTAATAACGTCATGGCGACAGGTAAAGTACCACTACCGACTTCACCTACTGCAATACGTTTACCACGCAAATCAAATAGATATTCAATAGGCAATCCCCGACGATAAAATACCCACAATGGTTCATAAAACAAACTTGCTATAGACTCAAGATTTTCGGAAGATACTGTGTGTCCTGTTCCTCCTTGGACAATACCCACAGAAACAGTACCCGCTTTGAGTAATTTAAGTACCTCAATTGAACCGGCTGTTGGCTGGATATCCAACTTTAAATGTTGTTCAGCGAGTTGCTCTTGATATTTTAAAGCAAATGAGTGATAACCACCGCCTTCTCTTCCTGTGGCAATGCGAATTTCTCCAGGCGGTGCTGGCTCTACAAATTGATAAGCTATGATCACGCTTAACAAGATAACTACAACAATAGGCATCCAAACTTTACAGGATTCACATTTCATATATTCACTTACCAGTTATTAAGTTTAAAACCGTTGCGAAAAAATAATTTACCCATACAAAAAAATCCTAGCTCCCTAACCTCCCCTAAATCCCCTCCTTAATTAAGGAGGGGATTTGTACCTGACGCAATCGGGAAACACTATAAAGTGAAAAATCCTAAGCAAGTATAAGGATATTCCCCACTTTAACAAACGCTAGGAAAATTTTTTAGTAGATTATTTTTGGCATGGTTCAATTCAAGGTAACACTTCAATGTATTGAAGTTGGAGTCCTTTCGAGGTTTAAATATTTTGCACACAAAAACTTAAACCTCGAAACCTTTAGGCGTTCCGTACTTACGGTTTGGACTCCATGTTACCTTTTTATTGCCATTTTTGAACCATATCTTAATTTTTCTACACAACAGTCAATTTTCGGTTTGTCAATTGATTATAGCGTTTCCCGATTGCGTCTGGTACAAGTCTCCTCCTTAATTTAAGGAGGGGATTTATGGGAGGTTGTACTTTATCAAATCGGGAAACGCTATATCAATTAACTTCTAACTTTGATTTACAAATAATTTATAGATTTTTACTTCTTGGGTTTATTTTAAGTTTCTGAGTTTGAAACTTAAATTTAATATTTTATGCTAATTTTTTATCTGATGTCAATTTTGGGTAGGAATTAATTTAGGAATTTCACTTACTATTGGCATGGTTCAAAGATATTCGATGTTGAGTAACACTTTTTTAAGAGAATATATATTTTTCAATAAGTTATATAAAATACTCAATTTTCTCAGCCATTCTCACCTTTCTTTGTCGCCACGTTGTTACGTAGGTAATCCACTCATTAAGTGGTTTTCAAAGTTACCCGATTCCTCCCAGCATTTTTAGAGTCATAAAGAGCAGCATCCGCAGCCTCAATCAAACGTTTAGCGGTTAGATATTTTGGGTAATAAGCAATACCACTGCTAAAAGTAATTTGAAATTTCTGTTCTTGTGCTTGATGAGACACTTGTGAAAAAGCATCACGGCTTATTTCAATGATCTTTTTTGCGGTTAATCCATCAGTATTCGGCAAAATTATCGCAAATTCCTCACCACCACAACGACCTATATAATCAGTAAAACGAAACCGTTGTTTTAAAAAGCGTGCCAATGTTTTCAACACAATATCTCCAATGCTATGACCATAAGTATCATTGATCTGTTTAAAATGATCTAAGTCTAACATGACAAAGCTCAGTGGCGTATTTGTTCTATTAGCCCGTCCTACTTCAATATTCAACTGTTCTAAAATATGGCTATGATTGAGTAAACCAGTCAAACTATCTCTAACCATAAGACTATGTAACTGCCGAAAACGTTTGACATGATAAGACACGACTCGAATGAGAGTGTTTGCTAAAATTGGCTTTGTCAGAAATCCATCTCCTCCCTGTAGCAAGGCATTTAGTTGCTTGTCCATAGCATATTCACTAGAAAGATAGACAATAGGTATACCGGGTAATACATCCAACTGACGAATCACTTGAGTTAATTCGTTTCCTGTACATTTAGGCATGTATATATCCATAAGGATGAAATCAGGTAAAAATTGTCGTAATTTTTCCAACACATTTACCGGCTCAATACAAGTTTGTACCTCCATACCTGCATTTTCCAAGATAATGGCATGATGACGTGCTATTTCTGCATCATCATCTACAATAAAGATTCGGTAAGGCTCATCTGATGTTTTCTTTATTAACATATCTAACCGTTCAATAAGCATACTAACATTTATTGGTTTGGTCATATAGGCATTACCACCTACCTGAATTGCCGCAAGACGCGCTTCAAGATCATCTTTAGCAGAAATGAAAACTAAGGGAATGTGTTGGTGATACTTTTGTTGGATTTCTTCAATCATCTTTGGCCCTGCCATCTCTCCTTCAGGCAATATGATATCCATAATAATAGCCTGTGGGAATTTTTGTGCAATAGCAACAAGAAGCTCACTTGCACAAGTTAATATATTAACCGAATACCCAAAGGTTTCAATCTGTTTAGAAATGTGAGTCGCCAAATCAATTTCATCTTCAACTAGATAGATTAGCGGTGGTTCTTCGGTCAAAGATAGTTTTACAGTTGTTGGAGAACAACTGTCAAGTTGATGAGATAAAACAAATTCATCCTGTGGTAAATCAATATTGTTTTTTGTTTCAACGGCCAGTTTAAGTTCATTTAGCAACATGATCATCTGTTGTGATTGTTCTTTGTTAGGCTGTTTATCCGATTCAGTTACTGATTTAATGACCTTTTCCAGTTGTTTGGTTATCTCACCTATCTGAACAAATCCAAATGTTGAACTAGAACCGGAAAGCGTATGCACTTCACGATAACATTCAAAGAGTATGTCTGGTTGCCAATCAGTTTGAAGCGTTTCCCAAGAATTGTGTAAATTCGCCACACGTCCAGGGAGTTTATTTTTAAAATTCTGACGTAAAGCTGTTAATTCCTGAGTGAATGCTTTTGATTTATTTGCCATAGTAATTTTTCTAATAACATTTTTTGAAAGAACAAGAAATCCTAAAAAAAAGGTAACTACTCAGCCCTTCGTTCCACAACGAAAGCGTTGGAATGCATTTCGTGACGCTCCAGCGTCACTATAAAAAAGCACTAACATTCATCATGAGACTGAATAGTTACAAAATAAAGATTGGTAATTTTGATAGATTTGTAGAGACGCGATGCTCGCGTCTCTACAACATAATCATGGAATGATTTATATAGCGTTTCCCGATTGGATAAAGTACAACCTTCCCTAAATCCCCTCCTTAATTAACTAATCTTTACCCACAAGTACCCTAAAATTATTTTATCGTATAAATAGTAAGGTTATATAACATTGTAACACCCATGAAATCCAAGCATGACGAGAGGACAGATTTTTGCCAGTTTCCTTTTAGAGTGATATCTCCCTATAACAAAAACCTATTGATTTCAATAAGTTTACCTACTTGTGGGTAAAGATTAGCCTTAATTAAAGAGGGGACTTGTACCTGAAGCAATCGGGAAACGCTATAACAAATCATTATTTTTTTAGAAATTTGAATATCCAGTATCGTAAAAACTGTGCGTAACATCAGTTATTTAATAAAAATAAATGAGTTATGAAATAAAATAAACTTAATTTGTGACATCAAAACAATTGATGACATTTTATTGACAGCTAAAATAAAACTGTACCATCTATAGTAGGACTTACGCATTGACAAAATAAAAAAATATTATCTCTATTAAAATCAGATAATTAAAGTATATTAAATTTAGAGGTAAAATGTTTTATGAATTTGAGAATCAAGATATTCTATAGTAGGCATAAAATTTTGAATAAATATAGTGATAACTTCATTAAACAAATTTCTTCGCAAACTATAACAATTACTAATCAAGTCGGTTACACGTAAATGTTGCAAACGTACATAGCTACAAAGTGATGAAAAAATGTGATTGCGTATAGCTGTTTATGAACGAACTTGAAAATGCTCAATATGGCAAATTTGTTTTATAACACGATGATATTGTTCAATTTTCCAATGTTGTTCATGAAGTTTATTAAATTGAATTCTATAGACATTCAGAAAAATAACTTCAAAAAACCTTCGAGGTTAAAGTTTTTGCGTGCAAAAACTTTAACCTCGAAGACAGGTTTCTAAAACCTGTCAGGTTTGGTGTGTGAAATTATTTATGTGAAAAACTATATATCGAATTGACACAGCCAAACTTCTAAACCCTCTTTAGGAATATCTAATTTTTGAATTTGTAAAAATTCACCTTTTTCAATTGAAACAAGACGATTGCTTTCTATAGACATTCAGATAAATATATTGGAGTCACTCCTTGGTAGAATGTGCCTTTGAGAAGTGTTTTCACCAAAATCATTTTCTGAAAGTCTATAGTGTAAATAAAAAACCTAACCAATGAGATCGATTCGTTTTCAGCTTATTGACGCAACTATACCAACTATCTCCGGTTACAAAAGTAGGTTTAATTCCCCATTTTAATACTTCGGACAACATCTCTTGAAAATAATCATTTTTAGTTTTATTTTCCGTCTTATCATAAATTCGATAGTCAACGGGTAGATGATTACCTTTAAGGTCTGTGTAATATAACGTAATTAAATTTATACCTTTTACGCTGCGATGATGCTTTCCATACCAAAAATGACCGACTAATTCCATTATGATAACTATACGGTTTGTCCAATACAGTGTCATCCACGCTTAACGTGCCTCCTTCTAGTTCTAACTGAAATTTTGATTCCAAAAATAAGTTTTCTGGGGTTAAATTCTCGCGTTGTAAAAATCGATTCACGTTATCATGAGAGATATAGCGTTTCCCGATTGGATAAAGTACAACCTCCCCTAAATCCCCTCCTTAATTAACTAACCTTTACCCACAAGTAGGTAAACCTATTGAAATCAATAGGTTTTTGTTATAGGGAGATATCACTAATGAAATTGGCAAAAATTTGTCCTTGTGCTTGGATTTCATGGGTGTTACGACTCTCTATAATCTTACTATTTATACGATTAAATAATTTTTGGGGACTTGTGGGTAAAGGTTAGGGTAGTCCTGCAATATGTAGTGGTGATTATTTTAAATTGTAATAAAATCAACATTTTAATAAATTGACCACTACTATGTGCAGGACTACCCGACAGCGAAACCCACCACAACCATCCAATGAAAAAAAACGAATAGCTCTTATCCCTTTCACTTACAAGGAGATTTTATGTCTAAAACTTTTATTCATAATGAAGAACAGCTAGGGGAGGCCAGTAATGAAAATTATATCAGGAGCCCAAACAGGTGTTGATCGGGCAGCACTTGATGCTGCACTAGATAGCGGTGTTAAAACTGGAGGCTGGTGTCCAGAAGGAAGAATGGCTGATGACGGAATTATTTCTGAAAAATACCCCGTCAAGGAACTTCCTAAATCCGGATATAGGCAACGCACAAAAAGAAATGTTATTGATAGTGATGGAACAGTAATAATTTATTTCGATTATCCATTTCCAGGAGGAGGCACTGAACAAACGATAGTTTTTTGTATAAAAGAAAGGAAGCCTTATGTTCTGATAGATGCTGAAGAATTAACTATCGAAAGGGCATCAAGAAAAATTAAAAAATTTATCGACAGAAATACTATTTCTGTTTTGAATGTAGCAGGACCAAATGCTGGTGTACCAAAAGCTTATCAATATACTAAAAAGGTAATTCTAAGTGTATTACAAAGTAATTCCTCATAAGCTATAGATATTGTTCAGAAATTAATTAAGGCGCGTATTTAATAACTCATATTACGCACAACGCTTCTTCAGGAGGCAACCCGCTGTAACGTTTTAAAACTAATCCTTAAAAAAAGATTGGTAATTCGATAGATTTGTAGAAACGTGATGCTCGCGTCTCGACTCGCGTTGTAAATACTCATGGAATTATTTATTATTCCTGATGTTCGTTTATAAATGACATGTAAACCTTATTGCTGGCTTCTTTCAAGCGTTTAGAAACGTGAGTAAGAGACGCGATCATCGCGTCTCTACAACATAATCATAGAATGATTTATAGCAAGTCATTATTTTTTTAGAAATTTGAACGTCAAGTCTCGTAAAAACACTGTGCGTAACATCAGTTAATAAAGATAATGTCAAAGAGATTTTATATCTAAAACTTTTTTATCATAACCACAAAACTTGGAGGTAATAATGCAAGTAACTGAATTTACAGCAAGGATACAAGATGGTGTGATACTTGTTCCAAAACATTACAAGAATTGGTCTAAAAAAACGGTTAGGATTATTTTATCGGCATAAAAAATACTACAGATTCATCCAATTAAACAAAATTCTTGGTTAGGATATATGTCTGGCACAGGGCAAACACTTGGTGATATTGTTTCCCCAATAAATGATAATCTGGACTGTTGTGAGATTTTAGCAAAATGACATTCGTTAGATACGCATATTTAGAACCAAAAAAGCTAAAACAATAAGCTGATTGAAGTATTACAAAATCCTCAAAATGAACTTTTTATTTCTCCAATAAGTATCTGGGAAATTTTAATTTTAGCTGAAAAACAAAGAATTAAACTCAACCCATCTGCTCAAGAATGGATACAAGAGGCGTTAAAACAGAGGTGATTGGTTTAGTTCTATGTAAAATATATAAAAATAAATAGGTTAAAATATGGATTCAAAAATCAGCCATTAGCCTTGTTTATCAATGCAATGAAAGCATATCTTGCCATAAGGATTACATTGAACTGAACCAGTACCGCTGCGATAGTGTCATACACCAAACCACCTCATGGCAGATTAAGACGATGATTCATGATGATTCATTTAGCATTTTTTAGGATGACAGAACAGAATCTGTTGGCGAAAAAATGGCAGGATATTGATAATGGCGAGCATTTATTTAAGTGTAAGATTGAGTGTTGAGTGGGTAGATTATAGTTTTTCGGTATCTTTTCTAAATTCGGTGGAAAAAAAACCTGACAGGTTTCCAAAACCTGTCAGGTTTGGGCAAGTTTACCCACACTTTTTGAGAAGATACGTTTTTCGGATAAATTAAGCTCTTCATAAATTATCACAAGAAAATAAAATAAATACCTAAAAAAACAATAACATAAACCCCATCCTGACCTTTAAAAAGTGACTTTTTGAAAGAATATTTCATTTTTGCCATAGTATATACGTGCTTATTGTAGTTGATTAACAAATTGAGTAAGTACGTTGCTATTATGACTCTGCCAATATTGTTCAGGACTAATACCTAATTTTTGACAGTCTTTTACCAAAGACTCGCCTAAATTTCTTAGTTTAACGCGAGCATTTTTTCTATTAGATGGTTTATTATCAATGATATTAAGTACACCGTCTATCCATCTATCACAAATCACCCAACCCTCTGGCATTTGCTCTGTCACAAATTCTCTGCCTAAAATGTTCATAATTTTACCCTCATAAAAGTAATAAATTAGTCAAACTAAATGATGTATCTCTAATTGTGATTATAGCAGTCTTTATGCCGATACCATTTATGAGTAAGTTTAGGCGGTTTAAATCAAGGCTGTTGGTTGCGCCTCAGTAGCACTTTGTATTATTTTTAGACAACAAGAAAAATTTTCCAAACAAATCTATTCATCATTTACTATTATTCACTATGTTAACTTTAGTGATTGATAATTGGT
>JAUCGK010000377.1 GCA_030378085.1 Candidatus Parabeggiatoa sp. HSG14 | reverse complement strand
CTAAACGCACCGAGGTATTTTTCTTGGTTTTATAATACAACTCTGGCACAACAATAAAATTTTTAGGCTCACAATAACTATTCAGTAAATTTTCAAACGCGCCCCGAATAGATTGTTCATTTCTCGATCCGCCGTGTTGAATTATACTTTCAAGTTTTTTGTAATAAGTTTGAATTTGGAGTCTTGACATTTTTTTTAATAAATTTATGTTGTAACGTTCTGCGTTACGAGAGGTAGAGTGTTCCTTCATGACTTCCCAATCAGAGTTTGAGAACTAAAAAAAACACTGTGTAAAATTTACTTTTTATTGTCTGAATCAGAATTTTCAGGATTTAAGGATTAACAGAATAAAATTATGATTTTAAACTATAAAATCTAAAAATTAAGCGAATAATGGTGGGTTTTAGCAAAGCTTCTACCTACCCTACGATTTGACGATTTAGTAAAGGGGTAAACATTGGGAATCACCGTTAAAATGCAAATCAATTAAATACTTTGAAGACAAAATGTTAAAAGGAATGTCCTCAAATTTCGTGTTGGCGAACCAATTTAACTTGTCCTCGCGAGGCATTTCATCGGTTAAGGTGAAGTAGTAAATTTTTGCGGGTTTTTTCATTTTAAAAATACCGTTAAATTATAACTTTGGTTACATTCTTGTTCAGTGACTAACAAACCGTTTCTGTTATTAAATTCTATTTTTTTATGTTTTGTTATTCCTTCATCAGGTGTTCGCCTACAAGAAAATATAATTCCTCTAAATTCCAAATTTTCTAAATTATCTTTACTTAAATCATATAGTTTTATACGTGCAAAAATAAATTGAATGAAAACTTTAGCAGCTTCAAGTTGTTTAAGACTTTTACGACCACCTGCTTTCAATTCAATTAGAAAAACATAAATTTTTTGCTGCTTTTGGCAAATTAAAATAGCGTCATTTTTACTACATATACTAACCACTTCAGGATTAAAAAATGGAAAAATCGGGTCTCCTTTATCTTTTTCTCTTTTTTTATCAATAGAGAAACAAAAGCAAGGCATAGATTGTTTTAGTCTGAATTTAACCCATTTACAACTTGATTCATTTTTTTCTTCTATGCACAGTGTATCTTTTGTAGACAATTGAAATTCTTTAGCAATCAAATCAGGTAATAATTCAACTAGAGATTTTTTATCAGCCATCGGATTATTCTTCCTCTAGTTCATCTTGGATAGCATAGTAAATATCGTTAGAAGATTGGTTAAGGCTATTGATAGTTTTGTCAAAAGTCTCAGCGATAATGCCTTCATTCGGGTCTAATTCCATCAAACTTATTGTTTTATTATCAAACAAATATGCCGATACATGTTTGCTATCTAACACATCTGTTTTCATATAACCATGACGTTTTCTCAATGTATCAATTTGGGAAAAAGATTGATTTAACATGATTAAATTGTTGAGTTCTCGAACGAAATGAGAACTATGGGTACTGACAACAACTTTCAACCCGGCATTGACTAACTGCGCCAAAATTCTGGCAACAATACGTTGATTATCTAAATGCAAGCTCAATTCTGGTTCATCAATCATCAGACAATCACCTTTCCGTGCTACATGATTCAAATAGAAAACCAAACCGAAAAGACTTTTAACCGTAGATGAAGTAAAATGCAATGGCAAATTTTTATTGTTACTGCGATAAGGTAAAAAATAGATACCGCCATCATTGTCAACCATGTACTTGCCTTTCAAAATATTCTTTTGCACGTTTTGGGCAATTTTAGCAAAATCACCTTTATGTTTTTTTAGAGCATTTTTTTTATTCAGAAATTCAATGTAATCAGAAATAGGTACAGCATAGCGGGATTCTGTAATATCTCGTAATACTTCCATGGGATTGATATTATCTTTCTGAGCATGATGCAACAGTTGGTTACGAATACTAGATAATTCACCGCTAAATAAATTAAGTGCAGCACGTTCTGCTGGTAACAAAAAACAGCGACGTGATATATTAGAAAATATTGATTTAACAATATGTGAAGAAATAACCGCAGTCAAAAAACGATGAGGAATGTCTTCTTGGCGCAAAGTTAGATTTACCATCGTTTGATCAGCAGCTTTTTCAATATATAAAAACCAATCTTTATCTTTACCAAGACTTAATTTGGTTTCCCAGCTCTTTTTTTTAGCACGTTGCAACAAATTATTCGATTCAAATGCCAGCTTTATTTTTGTCTTTGCAAATTCAGATTCTTCTACACCAAACAAATTAGGCAGTTGCTTATGAAAACTATCTTCCACATGCTTAACTATGTTATCAAAATGTTGCCCCATAATGTCATGCAAATCTAGTTTATAAACGTTTTTTTGAACTAATTCATGTACAATATCTTTTACGAAATCAAAGTGGACTTCAAAGTCTTTATCCAGTAAACCGTACAAAGAATACATGACATAAGTCTTGGCAGTATTATTTGGGCCACATAATATGGTTAAATCATTTAGTTCAATTTCCCCTTTTTTGATAACACCTAATCGTTCAAAATACACATTCATAATGTTTCCTCAATATTTAAAATTCAAATGTAATCTTCCCAAATATTAGCCATTGGTTGGATTAATTTTTCTTCAGATTCATTGCAATGAATCTCATTCTTATACTTTGCGGGTAACCTACTGATAGGTAAATATTCAATTAGCTCCGTGATAAACGTACCAGTGCCAGTCGCCGGATCCAAAATCGAAACGTTATCATCAGATAACAAGCGGTTAAAATGCTTATCCAACAAATAATCAGTACTTCTAATCATAAACTGCACAATCTCATTGGGCGTATAGACAATGCCTAATCTATCCGCGCCTTTGGGATTGTAAGTTTTATAAAAATTCTCATAAATCACTTTGAGAAATTTCTGCTTTTCGTGATGATTACTGATATTAGCCGCTTCTC
>JAUCGK010000376.1 GCA_030378085.1 Candidatus Parabeggiatoa sp. HSG14 | reverse complement strand
CTCACCAATCAAGCAACCCTAAGCGTAAGCGAGGGGATAACGGGCTGATACTCCCTTATTCACATCAACTTAACTTGTTTACATAAATTGTAACATGTTAACAAATGTCAATAAAATTGTTATCTAGACAGAAATTCAATATCTGATGTTACGCAGACAGTAGAGACGTACTGCCCCGTGTGTCTCTACTTTTGGAAGTGCAGTGCGTAACATCAGTTAATAGAATTTGCTAAATTTTTGAAAATATGAGATACCAAAAATCTTTTTTTCAGTATATTTGCAAGCATTTTTTTCACGACTACCTTATAAAATATTAGGGGATTTAATATTATAGGAATTTCTGCACACTTTCATGATGCGGCTTGTTGTCTCATTCGTGATTGGATGTTAGTTGCAACGGCTCTGGAAAAACGTTATTCCCTGATAAAACATGAGCCTTCTATTCCAAAAGAAGCTTTTCAACCCCATCAAACAAATAACCTTTAAAATTCTCAAATGTCTCTTGTTAGTTTAAGTAATGTTAGTATCGCTTTTGGTCATGTTGCACTCTTAGATAAGATTGCTTTACGCATAGATAAGAGGGAGCGTATTTGTTTAATCGGTCGTAATGGCGAAGGCAAATCAACCTTATTAAAAATTATTAATAATAATTTGAGCCACGATCAAGGCAAAGTTGAACGTCAATCAGGTTGTAAAATTGCATTACTAAGCCAAGAGCCTGAATTTAACCCTAATGATACTGTGTTTCATACCGTTGCCAAAAGTTTAGGTAAAGTAGGAGAACTGGTTGAGGAATATCATAGGCTTTTGCAACGCATCGCTCTTCAATCCGATGAACGTTTATTGGCGCAACTTGAAACTTGTCAACATCGACTTGAAGCCGAAGATGGTTGGCATTTGGAACAACAGGTAGAAACCGTGTTATCCAAATTAAAATTGCCAACAGAAAAAATACTGGGAGAAATGTCTGGTGGATGGCGACGGCGTGTAGCATTAGCTCAAGTATTAGTCACAGAGCCAGATTTATTGTTATTGGATGAACCCACAAATCATCTGGATATTGAGGCAATTACCTGGTTAGAAGAAGTGTTATTGGAAATGAAGAGCGGTTTGCTTTTTGTGAGCCATGATCGTCGTTTTATGCAACGTATTGCTACACGGATTATTGAATTAGATCGTGGTAAATTAACCAGTTATCCCTGTGATTATGCAAGATATCTTCGCGACAAAGAGGCAACTTTAGCCGCAGAAACCACACAAGCTGCAAAATTTGACAAACGTTTAGCCCAAGAAGAAGTTTGGATACGTCAAGGTATTAAAGCCCGCCGCACCCGCAATCAGGGGCGAGTACGAAATTTAAAAAAATTGCGCGAAGAACGCACCCAACGCCGTGAACAAATGGGAAAAATACGTTTAAATCTTAATAGTGGCGAATTATCGGGTCGTATTGTGATTGAAGCCGAGGCTATTAGCAAAAATTATCAAAACACGCCACTTATACGTGATTTTTCCACGGTTATTATGCGCGGTGATCGTATTGGCTTAATCGGTGCAAATGGCATAGGTAAAACAACTTTGCTCAAATTGCTACTTGGCGATTTAGCACCAGACAGTGGCATTGTCAAATATGGCACTAAACTGAGCATTGCCTATTTTGATCAACTACGCGCCCAACTCAATCCTGAAGAAACCGTGGTTGATACAGTCGCACAAGGGAGCGACATGTTAACTATCAATGGACAACAAAAACATGTAATGTCCTATCTTGGCGATTTTCTATTTCCACCAGCACGCGCCCGATCCCAAGTAAAATCCCTGTCTGGTGGTGAACGTAATCGTTTACTTTTAGCTTGTTTATTTACCAAAGCTGCCAATGTACTCGTGCTAGACGAACCAACCAATGATTTAGATGTAGAATCCCTAGAATTATTAGAAGAACTTTTATCCAGTTATGCCGGCACTTTACTACTTGTAACCCATGATCGCAGTTTTTTAGATAATGTGGTAACCTCCACACTGGTTTTTGAAGGCAATGGGCAAGTTAAAGAATATGTTGGTGGCTATGAAGATTGGTTGAGACAACGTACTTTAGCAGCAACCGCTCCCAAAAAATCCGCAACGCCCTCTAAACCAACGCCCACAAAACAAAAATCGTCCAAGCTAAATTATAATGAACAACGCGAATTAACAGAACTACCTGAAAAAATTGAAAGTTTAGAAGAAGAACTGACTCAATTGCAAACCTTAATAAGTCGTCCAGACTTTTATCAAAGTGAACAAGAACAAATTAATCAAACTTTAGCGCATATCAAAACCATTGAAAATCAATTACAAATGGCGTATGCACGTTGGGAGACTTTAGAAAATCAAAAAAATTCCTCCAATTAAAGTTTTTTTGGTCATTATAGTTTTGGCACTGTTGAGGATAGGAGTGCAAAATTTATTTTGCAAGGAGTTGCACTCTAGTTGGCAAAATAAATTTGAAACGAAAGTTTGGAAGCCATCTGCGTAACATCAGTTAATTTTAGTTAATTTAAACAATATCTTCGCCAATATCAAGATTTGTTGTTTCGTTCATTCTATACGATTTCCAGAAATTCCAATATTACTTACGTTTCTGGAAATCTGTTTTGCATAATAAATGAAACAACAAATTTTATTCTGATTATAACGAATTTTGGGGACGCCTACCTTTTTACCCCCCTAACCCCCCGTACACAGGGGGAAGTCCCAAAATAGAAAAATTAAAGCAAAGTGTCGAATGATGTTTGGTTCCACCCGTGTACGGGGGGGTATCCCCAAAATCTGTTACAATCAGATTTTATTGATAATACCTTACCGTTCGGTTAATAAATTTCAACTTTCTATAATTTCCAAATTTAGAGAGAGAGAGATGTCAAGACCTAACCGGTCCATAATATCCACTTGCAATTCCGATAGTGGTGTTAAAAACCTAAAAA
>JAUCGK010000527.1 GCA_030378085.1 Candidatus Parabeggiatoa sp. HSG14 | reverse complement strand
AAACATCATTTGACACTTTGCTTTAATTTTTCTATTTTGGGACTTCCCCCTGTGTACGGGGGGTTAGGGGGGTGTCCTCAATTTTGCACTCCAGTTTGGAAGCTATCTGCGTAACATCAGTTATTAACAATACTTTCGCCAATGCCAGAATTTGTTGTTTCGTTCATTATAGATTCTCGAAACGATGATGTTATTTAGGTTTCTAATTTATTTTGCAAGGCTGGAGTGCAAAATTTATTTTGCGAGGGATTGCACTCTATAAGTTGGCAAAATGAATTTTGCACTCCCGTTTGGAAGCTATCTGCGTAACATCAATTATTAATTTAACAATGTCACATTAAATCCAAAATAAATTTTGGACGAAGAAACTGTTTGTTTGAAATCCCAACTTTTATAAACCCTCCCAATTCCGATAACGCGCGAACAGTTTATCAAAGAGAGATTGTATGTTTTCCGCAGAAAAAGGATTTACCTTTTCAACTCCCCCATATCGTTTTGATTGAGGGCGTGTGAATAATGTATTGAAAGACGGTGGGTTGTAATCCGCAGAAATTAGGGAGGGGAAAAATATTGAGTTTAACCTGAAGAAGGAGAAGAATTAGCACAGAAAAATTAAGGATGCTCTTGTTAAGTTTAAAGAAGCACAACGAGTGGATTCTCGCTTCGTTGAAATAAGCGTTTAAATATTGATATACTTTAAAAAATCCGAAGTCTTAAAAACTTCTAATTTTTTCCGATAAATTAATTGTCACGAACTCCAAAGCTTTAGCTTTGGATTTTTTCTTTTACTAAAAGGTCAATAAACATGAGACATTTTCATTCTTACGGACCAGTTGATTGTAAAGCTCATTTTTGTGTCAAACGCCAAGAACTGATTGCTCAAGGTGTTGAGCAACTGATTGGGCAACCCGAAACAGGCGGTCATTATTTTACTATATGGGGGCCGCGTCAAACTGGCAAAACCTGGTTGTTGAGACAAATACGAGCAGACATTTCCAAACGATATTCCGATTACACCGTCTATAGTTTTTCTCTCGGTGATCTTCGCGGAATGGGCTATACGCCTTCGGAAGAATCGGGAAAGACTGCATTACCTGGTGGATTAAGTGATGTACTTGAGAGAGATTTACCCGGACACCCTGTTGTCAAAGACTGGAAAGCATTTCGGGCACTTTTTTCAAAAGACCAAGGATTATGGAAAAATCCGCTTATTTTCCTGATAGACGAAGTAGATACAACCCCTCCCGCGTTATTAGATTTGTTAATTGGGCGATTTAGAGAAATGTATTTGGATAGGGAACAACATTGGCTACACGGACTGGCACTCATCGGCATCCGTGCGGTGTTAGGGATGGACAGTCAGCGCGGCTCCCCGTTTAATATTCAACGCTCATTACATGTCCCCAATTTGAGCTTTGATGAAGTCAAAACCCTTTATCAACAATATCAAGACGAAAGTACTCAAACGATTGAACCAGCAGTGGTTGAAAGTATTTATGATAGCACTAAGGGACAACCTGGATTAGTTTCATGGTTTGGGGAGCTGCTTACCGAAAAGTATAATCAGGGTGTGGATCAACCCCTTGACATGAATAGCTGGAAACGAGTATGGACTTTGGCTCGCTCAAGAGAGCCTAATAATACCCTCTTAAACCTTATCGCTAAGGCAAAAGAACCGACTTCTCAGCAGTTTTTGAGTACCCTGTTTACAACATCGAATGTCCCGTTCTTTTTTAATAATTCTCAACACAATTACCTTTATCTTCATGGTATTATTGAACCGACTCTCGAAACAACACCTGATGGCGAACAGCAAGACGTTTGTCGTTTTACCTCACCGTTTGTGCAACGATGTCTTTATGATGCGCTAAGTCAAGATATGATTGGACTGGATATACCGATTCTGGCATTATCCCCATTAGATGATCTCGCGGATGTTTTTGAAAGTACCGTGCTGAATTTACCCGCTTTATTGCAACGCTATAAAGATTACCTCCGCCGTTTGAAAGCCAAAGGTCTAAATCCTTGGAAAGAACAACCACGCCGGAAAACCGATCTCAAACTGGCAGAGGCGGTTGGGCATTTTCATCTTTATACTTGGCTTCAATCGGCGGTGGGTAGGCGTTGTGTCGTCAGTCCTGAATTTCCAACGGGCAACGGCAAAGTGGACCTTCACCTTCGCTGTGGCGACAAACGAGGCATTATTGAAGTCAAAAGTTTTACCACTATTTATCAATCCAGAGAAGATCGTCATCAAGCCGCGGAATATGCGACAAACTTAGGATTTGATAAGGTGACTATGGCCATATTTATCCCTGTTGAAGAAGAAACTGTGCTTGAAAAATTGTCAGAAACTGAAATGATTGAGGGTGTACAAGTTACTGTCGTTGCTATTGGATGGGTATGATAAAGTATGTTAAAGCAACCATGAGGGAACCGATGGGCAAGAGTTTTGTCGTGCAAGAAAAAACATGGGATTCAAGATTTCATAAAATCCTAAACTAAACCTGACAGGTTTTTAAAACCTGTCAGGTTTGACAACTTCAAGTTTTGGAAATTATAAAACCCTCATTCCTTGGGAGATTTTTTACCAATTTATAGTTGATATACCCGCAAATCCTTCAGTGAACCAAGCTTGCGTTGCTGTGAGTATCAAGCCTTCATCATTATAAGGACATGTTTCAAGATGCTTGAGTAACAGAGGTTCTTGTTCAGGTTTCAATTGGTAAACATCGCAACCACTTTGATAATAGGGAGGCGCAATAGAACGTACCATAGGTTTTGCATCTATTGCCATATCATCATATAATACAGGGCCGTACCAACCTGCTGAATTGACTAAGACAACATCTGCAAAAGCAGCTCGCAAGTTTTGAATTCCTTCAAATGTCCAGTTACCTACTTCGGTAAATCCTTGACCTGCATTGAGTTTTAGCATTTGCGTTGTTGGAGGTAGCGGTTCTTGTTCATCCT
>JAUCGK010000407.1 GCA_030378085.1 Candidatus Parabeggiatoa sp. HSG14 | reverse complement strand
ATCTCCTTAGGCTTTGGATTGTTTTTTTAAATAAATTGGAAAATTGTCGTATTTTGAAGTTCAAAGCGAAGATAAAAAAAAATTACCATGTGCCAATCTGTTTGCTGACGAAGAAGATATTTTTGCTTTGGAAGAAGACACTGCGTTCTCTGAAGAAAAAATGTGGGAAATTTTAATTATTGATGACGAAGAAGATGTTCATCAATTAACGCGATTTGTGTTAGAGGATTATGTTTATCAAGAGAAAAAGTTAAAGTTTGTCAGTGCTTATTCTGCTAAAGAAGCTAAAGATTTATTGAGCCAATATCCTAATATTGCTGTTGTTCTTTTGGATGTGGTCATGGAGACTAACGATGCAGGTTTAAAATTGGTAAAATATATACGTGAAATACAAGAAAATCGTTTTACCCGCATTATCCTACGTACAGGACAGCCCGGCTATGCCCCAGAAAAACAAGTAATCCTCAAATATGATATCAATGACTATAAAAACAAAACCGAGTTGACGGATCAAAAACTTTTTACAGTGATGACAGCGAGTTTGCGTACTTATTCAGACATTATGACAATTGAGTCATATCGTCAACATTTGGAAGATAAAGTAGCAGAGCGTACTTATGAACTTCAAGAAAAAAATAAAGAACTTACTCAACTCAATCTGGAAAAAAATGAGTTATTAGGTATTGCAGCACATGACCTTAAAAATCCATTGTCTGCTATTCAAGCGTTGGCAAATTTAATTAGAAGTGCTTTTGATACTTTTTCTCCAGAAAAAATTACTGAATTTGCTGAGATGATCGAAGTCAGTGCTCAAAAAATGTTTGCTTTAATCAAGAATCTATTAGATGTTAATGCGATTGAATCTGGTAAAATGAATTTATCTTTTGGTACCTATAACATACTCCCCTATTTACAAGCAGTCATAAATAATTATCTTGAACCTGCAAAGGCAAAAGAAATTGCATTGCAATTGAAATTTACCGAAGAAGAACATCCAATCAAAGCAGATGAAAACGCAATATTTCAAATATTAGATAATCTCATTTCCAATGCAGTCAAATATTCACCTTATGGCAAAACTGTGTTTATTTCAATTTTTAAAGACGAAAATACAGTACGCTGTGAAATACAAGACGAAGGGCCTGGGCTTGATGAAGAAGAACTTCAAAAATTATTTGGCAAATTTGCTCGTTTAACTCCGCGTCCCACAGGTGATGAACATTCTACAGGTTTAGGTTTATTCATTGTCAAAAAATTAGTAGAAGCAATGAATGGCAAAGTGTGGTGCAAAAGTGAATTAGGAAAAGGTGCAACGTTTATTTTTGAATTTCCATCAGCATAATTCCTCATTTCTTTATTGTTAAAAATAATTTAGTAAATAACGTAAGGTAAATAAAATGATGATTTCAAAATATTTTTTTCATAAAAGAATGGTCACATTTTTGTTGTAATTGTAGTTAATATTCATCACTTTAAAATGATTATTAAAATTTTTAAAGTATTATTTAAGGTTAATTTCTGTTTCTTTTTACCTTGATTTAAACGATGCCTTTGAACATATTAATCTAAGGCTATAATTTAAAGTTAAATGTTTTCATTTAGAATTTGCACCAATAAAAGTATATGGAGAAAAATATGAAAGTGATAGCAATAGGTGTCCATTCTGCCTTTGCCACTGGGACGTATGAAGAGGTTATTCCTATTAAACAAGTTCGTGAACTGGTTACGAAAATAATTCATTCACCAGAATTAATAAATGCTTCGGAAGAAATCATTACAGCCGAAATTAGTAAACAAAGCCAGCATCTCTATACCCATAAATGGCAGTCTAATTTCTTGATTGAATTTGATAATACGCCTGGTAAAAAAGGCAAGCGACCATACCGTTTACTCGTTGATGCTGGCGGTGATGTCAGACATGCCCTAAAAAATTCGGGTCTTACCTCAGGTGATATAGATGGTGTGTATATTTCCCATCCTCATAATGATCATATTGGAGGCATGGAGTATTTGGCATTGACCACGTTTTTTAATCCTTTCTATACACCAATGAAAAAAGAATGGCTTAATAATCAATTTATTGCAGATAAACTCTTTCTTGAACAAGAATGGTGGCCTGTACCTCCTGGTAATACAAAGCCAGACCTTTTTATTCATAGTAAAGTGCTTAAGCCATTAAAAAGAGCCGTTGGACCTGGCTTAGATACTTTACAAGGTGTGCCTAATGTTAGTCTTGAAACTTACTTTGATATCCATGTACTTGGTAAACAGGAAAATGGGACCACAAAATCTTGGGAGTTTAAAGATGGTGATGGGCAATGGACGTTAACACCTATTTTTGCCATGCATGTGATTTCCAGTTCCGAAGAAATGCCGAGTTATGGTATTAGCCTGCAACATTCCAGTGGTTACAATGTTTTGATGCCAACAGACATCCAATCTATGATGCCCACACAATTAAAATCACACTACCAGCGGGCTCACAGAATCTATATGGATTGCGAAACTTCACCGTTTCCATCCGGTGTACATCCACATGTTAAGGATTTGATTAATCATCTTGATACAAAAGTTCAAAAGAAATGTCTTCTTTATCACTATGAAGCTTATCCAGACGTGCCAAAGAATATGTTTTACGGCATTTTAAAAACAGGAGATTCACACAGCTATCCTGATGAGGCATTTTTAGCTAAAAGGGAAGAATAAAATATGAGGACGTTGTCGAGAGAAAACTCGCATACTCACTTACCCATTCATGTTATTACTGGTTTTCTTGGTAGTGGTAAGACAACCCTACTTAACCAATTACTACACCAGCCTAAAATGCAACATTCTGTTGTGATTGTCAATGAGTTTGGAGAAATTGGCATTGACCACTTATTAATCAAAGCAACAACTGAGGATATGTTGATGCTTGAAGGGGGATGTATTTGTTGTTCAGTGCGTACCGATTTGCTCAATACTTTGGAAGATTTATTCCATAAACGTTCACTCAAAGAAATTCCTGAATTTGAGCAAGTGCTTGTTGA
This sequence comes from Candidatus Parabeggiatoa sp. HSG14, assembly GCA_030378085.1. Lineage (GTDB taxonomy): Bacteria > Pseudomonadota > Gammaproteobacteria > Beggiatoales > Beggiatoaceae > Parabeggiatoa. The sequence goes on along the minus strand of JAUCGK010000407.1, from coordinate 19,209 downwards.
AACAACAGGACTTGCTGATCCAGCCCCCATTCTACGGACACTCATAAATGACCCATTTATTGCAGCCCATTATCGTTTAGAGGTCATTGTTACCACGATAGATACTTTGTATGGCGCACAGCAACTCAATGATTTTGATGAGTCCGTCAAGCAAGCAGCTTTGGGAAACCATCTCGTTTTGACTAAGATTGATTTAGTTGAAGCTGAAGCACTTGTTGCTTTAAAGCAACGTTTGCACCATATTAATCCTTCTGCCCTTATACATGAGATCGACCTAAATCAGCACACGCTTGAGGCAAACACCCTATTTAATACACGTCATTATGATAACAAAACCAGACAGCTTGATATAGAACACTGGTTACAAGCAGATATTTATCTTGAACATCAACAAACTAACACGCCCCCCCATGCTTCCTTGCTATATCCTCAAGAAAATAATCCTTTCCCTCACCTTTCGTTTAAAGCTATTCAACATGATGCTTATATTAAAACTTTTTGCATTGAGTACCATGAACCCCTGCATTGGTTGACGTTAGAACGCTGGATACAACAGTTAACCCGTTTGCGTGGCAAGGATTTACTCAGAATTAAAGGCATTGCCTATACTTATGAAACTGATTTACCTGTTATTATTCAAGGAGTTCAGCATATTTTACAACCACCTGTCACTTTGGACACTTGGCCTGATGATGAACGACGTTCACAAATTGTATTTATCACTCGGAATATTGAAAAAACATTGATTGAACGTGTGCTATATGCCTTGATTGATAGCAAAACACCAACTGATGTTTGTCGTGCTGCTTTAATTTTATTAAAACAGGAACCTTCTGGTGTCAATTGACAAAGCTAAAGCTTTGAATTTTAAAAAACATTTCTAAATTAAATGCCAATCATTAATGAACTATTATCTATTGAAGCTCTTGCAAACTCAACTCGCAAGATATTGTTTCGTTCATTATGAACGATTTCCAAAAACTTAAGCAATACTTGAGTTTCTGGAAATCTTAGCCTCATTTCAAAAACAACAAACAGGGGTTTTGTAAGAATATCTGATGGGTATATTATTTTTTTTGTAGATCCCTAGCATCATTTTTGCGCCATTCTTTGATAGCCCAGACAATAAATAACGAAAACATAAGAATATTTATTGCAATACCAATAATCCAAAAAGTTGTTAATTTCTTTTTAGGCTTTTCACTGATAAATTCCGATGATGCAATTTTAGTATCACTCTGTACCACTTGAGCATCAGCCACAGAGATATTTTGTTCTATGGGAGATGCAGAGACAACTTGCCCCAATACAAAAAAGATTGTCCACAAGTAGTAAAACCAACATATTTTTTTTATTTGCATAGTAACGCCTCTTTTGCTGTTATCCCCTGAATAGTAGTTATCGGTTTAGCTTCATAACGTGCTTTAATAATGGCTCTTAAGGAAAAAGCAGTAGGATAAAACACTATATGACATTAAAAGTCCCCGTTTGCTATCCATAATCTAGAAAAAATTAAGTAACAACACTATACTATTTTACCAGTGTTTGCACCTTGTCACCAAATACATTGTACTAATCAATTGTCTAGTATCATCTATTTCCACATATTGTCCCAATAATTCCTGATTTCTGGTTGTTACAAAATTTCTTCTTTTTTCTGATGAACACCAATGGTATAGTGTTTCCCGTTTGTATAAGGTGTAATGTTTCGGGAAATCCGCAAAGCGCAATGAACGAAACAACTAGAAATGTACTTCACTCAATCGGAAAATGCTATAACACGAACATCCGCCTTCTATTTTTTTAAGTTTAGATTAAATAAAAATCAGATGATAGAAGAAAAAACTTCTGCTTTTAAAATGACTCTCATGAATGTTTACGCCTTTCTTGTACCAATTGCCGGGATAATTCTATATCTGTATAAAAAACATCTCTGGGCCATTCGCCTTGTGGTCGTCCTTTACTATCAAAAATAACAGGTTCCGCAATGCTTCGCCCATCATCCAATTGGCGTACCCAATAAACCATCACTAATTCTGGATCAATTTCTCCTCGTGCAATTTCAAGTTGAGTTCGTAAGAGAAAATTTTCGGAATGTGTTTCAAGCAAAACTTTTGGTGGTTTATCTTGTTTAGCAAGTTCAAAAAAATGTTCTGCTAATGCAGCATGTAGTCGAGGATGGAGATATGACTCAGGTTCTTCTATTGCTAATATATTTGTATAGCCTTTACTTGCTATTGCACAAGCAACAAGCACTGGTAATACTTGAATCAATCAATCCTTCCCCAACATCAACGATATTTACTTTGCATGGCGAATTTGTTAAACGTTGCAGTTTAATTTGGAAATGCTCAGCCATTTCTTCTACAATAATTTTTTGTTGTAGATTTTTTTTCATACCAAGCAGAAACTTTAGGCAATATTTGCAATTCATCAAAAATGCTGTCATAAGCCAAAATATCTGCGGCTCCATATCCATCGCATTCTAAATATTCTGGTGCTGATCCTTTAAATAGATTATTTCTTAGTAGTGTTTTACGAACAGAGGTTAGCCATTGCACAGGGGATGATGTCACTTTTCAGTTCCGCTTTCAAGTCTCCTACAAGAGAATTAGAATTACTATCTGCTAGTAAGCCATGAAAATACATTTCTACTCTTATCATTATCTATTTGAATGTCATATTTATCTTTTTGTATTAGAGGTTTGGCTAACCATTGTGCATTGATAGTGAAAGGAACTTTTTAAAATAATAATTTGAAACAACATGAGTTCTTAATAGTGGTAAATCACGAATAGTCCATTTTAAATCAAACTCAAAAATTGACAGTTCTATATCAAGTTCTTGTGTTTCTGTTATGTGAGAGAGTAAATCACTAAGGAGAATTTCTATTTTTTTATTGCTATGAGTGGTAAAAGCAAATTTCAAAGATTGGTACCCGTAAAAATTGTTGCCTCGATATTGGTTTTGTATCGTCCCCCTTCACGATGAAATAAGCGTCCTAATTTATCCGGCTTAAATACTCCCATCAATTTTTCAGCAAGGCGATGTTGCCACCAATTTTTACTACCTCCTGAAAATATTTTTCCTGGCATTTTTTTATTTTCAATCATTGCTTCATGCCAAACAAAGGCTATGGCATAAGCCAACTTTAATAGATGACTTTTACCAGTATTATTTTCTCCAATCACCACATTCAAACCAGGTGAAAATTCAATTCCTGCTTCAGAGAAAATGGTAAAATTTTTAATAGCTAATGATTTCAACATATTATTATTCTCAACATGGATTTCCACTACTTAGGTGTATTTCACTGCTGTTCTACCATCTTACATTCTATTACATTTATGATCTGACACCCGCCATATACATCAAAAGTTGTCTTGTCACCTCTGTATCAGCGGCTGCTCGGTGGGCATTGGTAAAAGAAATTCCACATTTTTTTGTTGCTTCCTCTAACTTGCTTTCACCCTGTAAATTTGCCATTTTCTGAAAAACTTTATACATTTTCAATGTACAATTTTCTTGTGGTTCTTTTTTTAGAAATAAACGATATTTTGCAGCAGTTTGCTTTATCAGCCTCAAGTCAAACGATAAATTATGTCCAACAATAGGACGATTCTCTAAAATTTTCGACAAGGTATACCAAATATCGGTAAAAGAAGGCTTAAATTCTACCATCTCATTGCTAATACCATGAACTTGAGTTGCTTGATAAGGTATTTTAATGGTGGGTTTGATTAGGGTATCTATGATTATAGTGCCATCATAATCAATAACTGCAATTTCAATGACTTCATCTGTGTTATATAATCCGGTAGTTTCTGTATCTAAGAAAACAGGTTTTCTATCCCACACATTTCTAGCGGCTGGTAGTATTATTTTTGTTCTACTGCTATCATTGGGTAGGAAAAAGTCTTTACTTTGATTTTCTTGTGGTGAAAGAATTTTTATCGCATAACGAGTTGTTAGAATGTGGATAAATTGCTCATAATTTTCTTTAGCTTCTAGCCAATCCTCATTTAGCAATATAATTCCACGATGCCAATGTTTACGGACTTGATCCTGAAAGACAGTTAAATCTATTTCAGTTTTCTCATTACCGTAGAATTTAAAGTAGGCAATTATCAAACCTATCCATAATAATTCTTGTTGTTGGCCAAATAATTGAGTACCAGCAATGGATTTAGAAGATTTAGAATGAGGTATTTCTTCAGAAAATTGGACACCCCCCAGTGATCGACCCATTGCTAATCTTGCCAGTTGGTAATGATACTTAAAGCCTAAACGACTTTCCATCTCATCGCTTAATTTTTCAGCTTCGTGAGTGGTGGAAAAATTAGCTGTCATAACGGTGGCTATATTAAAATTGACCATAGTCATTCGATTCCTTCAAAATAGCGATCTTCGTGAACATTTGTTTTTCCAACACCTTTTCCTAATTCTTTGAATTCTAACAAATAAGTTTTAGCAATGTTAGCCTTGAACTTATTATAATAATCTACACCAATTTCAGTATCTTGACTTAGCAAAATCACTTGTCTCTTTTGATCGGAAACCCAAAAATTGAGAATGCTTTCACGATGTTCACTATCAAGCTTTCCTAATGGTGTATCTACAATTAATGGCGCATTCAAATCAGAAATTTCTGCCAATCCTGCTAACAAAGCGGTGGCAAAAATTTGATCTTCTCCGGCTGAACGATCAACTTCAATCATTTTTCCATCTGTATCAAGCAGAATAATGTTTCCCTCATTATCGATATCAACATTTGCAATATTTTGTTTATGAGATAACTTTTGGTAATTTTTACTGATGGCTTCTTTAAGACCTCTTTTTTTTGACGGATAAAGGCTTGGAATCAATCTCTCAATGAGTTGGGCAATTTTTTGGGAATAAGTTGCTTTTGAAAGTAAAGGTTGTGCTTTCAATAATTTTTTGTATTCATTCTCATAAGTTGACTTGAGTTGATTAACCCTATTGGTTAAGGTAGTGACCTCTCGATCAATACGCCCAAAATATTGATTCTTTTTTCCAATTTCTTTTTCCCATTGATTACGTTCAGTTTGGAGTTTTTTCAATAGATCATCTTGAGTAACAGTGATTTTAGCTTGCTGTTTTTTGAGAATGTCAACTTCATTGTCCAGTGATTCTTTTTTCTTAACTAACATGACCAAATCATAATAAGTTGATTCAACTTCCTGTAATTGTTGTAAAACTTTATACCGTTCTTCTTCTCGTAGATAGCGATGCATAATTTCAGCCTCACTATCAGATAAATCATAAAGCAATTTTTGCCATATATTTTCAAGACGAATTGTTAAAATCTCTTGTTGTTGTTCAGTTAACGCAGGGCAAATTTCGGGTGTTTGAGTTTCAACAAAGCGTGTCATAAATTTTTCTTGGGTATTTTTTAAGGTAAATTTGCCCATTTCCTTAGAAAGTTTTTCTCGTTCCCCTTTTATTTGCTGACGATAAGCATCTATTAATTCCTGTTTTACTAGTTGTAAAGGGAATTTGCTTCCTAGCAAATCAACCAATTTATTGTGATTCTTTTCGCATTCTTGTTCTGCCAGTATCTGCTTTTTAAACATATCTGCGATACTGGTAAATTCTAAACTAATTCCAAGGGAACTAATTTTATTCTCTATCTCCTTTTTCTGAGCATTTAAATACTCAAGTTCACGAACTAGCTTATCCCTTTCTTTTTGCAAAATATCTAACCGTCCTCGTTCCTGGTTAAGCTGTTTTTCTTTCTTAATCAGTTTTTGCTGTGCATCTTGATCGACATTTTGTAACCGATTGTTTTGGTAGCTAATAAGCGTTTGTTGGAGTTTTCTTAATAAAAAAATTCCTAACAAGTCATCCATCCCTTGTCGGATTTGATCTTGACGATTTTGATGGGTTAATTTATTAATTCTTTCACCATCAAAGAAAAAGAAAGACGCAAGACGTGCTGGAACAAATTCTTGATCTAAGATTTCGTTAATAATTTGTGAACTCAATAGTTCCTTATTTTCCTGATTACTTATCCGAAAAAATTGCACTTTTTCTTGTTCAGGTAAATATTTTCTTTGTTCAGAAAAATACCACGTTCTTTTGATTTCAAAAGTCTGCCCGATATGAGTGTGAAATTGAATCAGTATACTTATCCTTTTCAATGCACTATCTCGGTGCAATGCTTTGTCTAAAAAACTTTTGTAATTGGTATCATCCATCAAACCAGCACGAATAAGAGATTCTATGGCTTCATTGCCATATAACCCTAAATAAATAGCTTGAAGTAAAGTCGTTTTTCCATAACCATTCATTCCGCCTATTAGGATAATATGTCTTCCATCTTCAGAAGGTGCTGGAAAATTAAAAACATAATTGCTATAGCTTTTAAATTTACGTAATTCAATTTTTGAAATCCACATTTTTTAACCTTTATGAAATAGAGGGGTTGCGTTCCAAAATTTTATCAATTTCATCGTTAATCTTATGCCTTCTTGTTTCACCCAGTCGCTTTCTTTCTAATGCAACTAACTCTTGTAAAACAACTATTGGAATGTGCTCTTCTTTACAAATATTTTCAAGAATTTGATATGCTTTTTTATCTGACCATAAAGGCAAATCACCTATAGAATGTAACATTAATATTTTCTCTCATTTTCTTGTTAGTGGTGTATTATCTTACAATTCCATGCAACAACCCAAAGCTAAAGCTTTGGATTCCATCAAACAATAAACACTGAAATTTGATTGGTGCAATGTGCAATGATTGAATAGACTATAGATTATATTGATTGAAAGGACTTATAACTTAAATGTATTGTAACTACTCAGATTTTTGTTAGCCTAGAGACAAATCTCTAGGCTTTTGAGTTAGTTATCCCTCAAAGAAGTTACTTTATGATTTGAACACCTTTATCGCTACCTAACAGCAATACATCTGCTGGGCGTGCTGCGAACAAACCGTTGGTAACAACGCCAGTAATTTCATTGAGTTGAGTTTCTAATTTAACCGGTTCCATAATTTGCAAGTTGTGTACGTCTAAAATGACATTGCCATTATCAGTAATGAAACCTTCTCTCCATACCGGTTTTCCACCGAGTTTAACCAATTCACGCGCAACATAACTTTGTGCCATTGGAATCACTTCAATAGGTAGTGGAAACTTGCCAAGCATATCAACTAATTTGCTATCATCGGCAATACAGACAAAGCGTTTACTGACAGCAGCTACAATCTTTTCGCGAGTTAATGCACCCCCCCCCCCTTTAATCAAGTGTAAATAACGATTGGATTCATCAGTACCATCTATATAGACGGAAATTTCATCAACACCGTTTATATCTAAAACCGGAATACCGTTGGATTTGAGTCGTTCAGCCGTCGCATTAGAACTGGCAACTGTGCCTTCAATTTTGTGTTTAATCGTAGCAAGCGCATCCACAAAATAATTGGCTGTGCTACCTGTACCAATCCCAATAATAGTATCTTCAACAACATATTCTAAAGCCGCTTTGGCGACTTGCTGTTTTTTTTCATCTGGTGTCAACGTTTTTTCTCCCTTAAATGAGTTAATGCCCAAAGCTAAAGCTTTGGACTCCAGCTTAAATGAGTTAATGCCCAAAGCTAAAGCTTTGGACTCCAGTTCCGAAACAAATTAAAATGCGCCCATTGCAGTGGTGTTGAACCCACAATCCACATAAACGATTTCGCCAGTAATTGCAGAAGCTAAGTCGGAACACAAGAAAGCAACTGTGTTACCCACTTCTTCAGTCGTCACATTACGTCGCAAAGGGGCATTTTTTTCAAAATAATCTAGCATACTGCGGAAATTTCCAATGCCTGATGCGGCTAAAGTGCGTATTGGTCCGGCTGAAACTGCGTTGACACGAATATTTTCAGGACCTAAACTATAAGCCATGTAACGGACATTGGCTTCTAAGCTTGCTTTAGCTAATCCCATCACATTGTAATTAGGCACTGTGCGGACAGCACCGAGATAGCTAAGAGTTAATAATGCCGCATTGCGTCCTTGCATCATGCTTTTCCCCGCTTTGGCTAAAGCGGAAAAACTATAAGAGCTGATTTCATGGGCGGTTCTAAAACCTTCACGAGTGGCATTTTGTAAATAAGGCCCTTCTAATTCTTCTCGCGGGCTAAAGGCAACCGAGTGAATAATAATATCCAAACCATCCCACGATTTTTTTAGTTCGTCGAATACGGCTTGAATTTCTTCATCACTACCAACATCACAGGGCAAAGTAATATTTGAGCCAAAGTCAGCCGCCATTTTTCCTACTCGTTCCTTGAGTTTATCGTTTTGATAAGTAAAGGCTAATTCAGCGCCCTCACGGTGCATGGCTTGTGCAACTCCCCACGCAATTGAACGATTACTCGCTAACCCGACAATCAGCACACGTTTGCCTGCTAAAAACCCCATAATTTTCTCCTCGAATTATTGATAAAGTTTCCTAAAATGATTAACAAAATTTAAAAAATGGCGATGAAAAAGTTTTTCCGAAACTTTTGCTTTGGAAATCACCAAGTTGTACCTGATGGATATAATTTGGACAAGATGTTATTCTAATCGTCTTCTTCAAAAGCACTGTCTTTGTAATAAACACAATGTTCTTGTTTTACCCATCCCATGTCTTTTGCGTTTACTAACAACGCATATTTTTCTATTATTGCCCTGTTTTTAAATAAACCACAATTATTGGGACGGTTGCTGATACCAGCATAAAAAAGAAGACCCGTTTCACCTTTTGTTAAGGAAGAACGAATAATCTTCATATAAAATTTTTTGCCATCTTTATCTTCTTTGCCAAAATTATCTACAAATACATTGGTTCTATCTATATCTAAAAAGTCAAGCAAGTTGTAGAGGTGGCTAAAGTAATGTGTCAAACTGATGCCATAGTTTGCTTTGATAAAGCGAAGAAATTCTTTAAAAATGGTTTCTTTATCCAATTCTTTATCATCATAATAGGAAGAGAAATTTAAAAGGAAACTATCAAGACATTTAGATAAAGCTTCACTTCCTCTATACACTGTTCCATCAGGCAATACCATTTTCAAAGCATTGACAATATTTTTATGTAGCTCCAAAAGCGTGAAAAATGTACTTTCAAATTGTTGCAATCTAACCGATTGACTTTGCTCATGCAATGCATTTGCTGAAATTCTTAATTCATGTCGAGAAAGTGCTAATTCGTGGCCTTGAAGTACAATCGTCAATAATAAAGCCACAAAACCAAACAAACTAAATATTGAATTTAAGGTTCCTCCAAAAAAATCACCAAAAGTACCCCATTTATCATGCTGCGATGGTATTGGCCAATCAAAATAGTAAAAATAAGTGCTAACAATAGTAATAAAGAGTACGATGGAAAATACACCAAAAGATAACAATATTGTTGGTAAGATTTTTGATAATAGACTATCCCTTTCTGTCGCTCTTTGTGTCGCGTCTTTTCTCACTAACTTTTTGACAACGACTTGTTTTAAGTCACCCACTTCTTGGGCAACTTTGTTTGTTTGTTGCTTCGTAAGATAAACTAAATAGATTACGCCTAACAAAATTAAAATTAAGACCAACAAATAATAATGCTTATTTTTTAGATAGGTTATTAAGTTTACAGACTCTGTTTTTGTCTCAACAAATTCTGTTTGCGTATTATTTTCTTCATAGTGTTGAGTCATATCAAGCACATCATCATTTGCTTGTACATGACAACCGATAAACAACAAAATGATTGCTAAAAATTGAACACATAAAAGAATTTTTTTCATTTTTACAAATTCCCCTGTGTGTTTTATTAGGATAGGCTACTTATTATTTTTTTTAAATATAGCTACATAGTTTTATGTTTTCAATACCTAAATGGGTGCATTCTCATTTTTTGTCGTATCGTAGAGACACACGGGGCCGTGTGTCTCTACATGGTTTTATGTTTTCAATACCTACAATGGTGTTCATTTTTTGTCGTTTCGTAGAGACACACGGCCGTGTGTCTCTACAAATGTTTATTTGAAATATAGCAAAAATATTATTGTCTGTATTTTTTCAGTGAAAGAATATGTTCTTCCTGTGTGTCAATACGCGCTTGTAAAATATTGCGAAATACATCAGGATTTTTAGTGTGTGTGATTTCTCCGGGACGCGGAAAATGTAAATCCTGCAAACGCGATAACCAAAATCGAAGTGCAGCCGCTCGTAACATTACTGTCCAAGTTTCAAATTCTAAGGAAGTGAGTGGTCGATTTTCACAATAACTTTCAAATATAGCATCAAAACGTTGTTCATCCAAATAACCATTGGGTAAAGTACACCAATCATTCACTGTGACAGCAACATCATAAAGCAGCACATCATTACATGCATAATAAAAATCAATAACACCACATAACGTATTGCCTTCAAATAATGTATTATCACGGAATAAATCCGCATGAATGACACCACGTGGTAAATCCGAATGTTGATAACTTGCTTGAAAATGTAATTCTGCTTGCAACAGATATGCATCTTCAGCTTTTAGGCAAGGAAGCACTCGTTCTGCGGTGGTTTTCCACCAATGTGGACCACGCCCATTAGCACGGTGATGGGGAAAATGAGGACTTATGACATGTAAACGTCCTAATACCTTGCCTACTGCATGACATTGCGCTAAAGTAGGTATTTCAACTTCTTTGCCACGTAAACGTTGAACTAAAGCAGCGGGTTTAGCCTTCAATTGACGTAAATAATGCCCTTCTTTATCAGCTAACGGATGGGCACTGGGAATATCATGTTCGGCAAGATAAGCCATTAATTCTAGAAAATAAGGCAATTCGTCATAATTGATACTAAATTGCTCAAAGAGGGTCAACACAAATTCACCTGTTGAAGTTGTGACAAAGTAGTTAGTATTTTCTATGCCAGCATTGATGCCTTGATAGTCTACTAAATGACCTAAATTGTAATGACTTAAAAAGTCTTCAAGTTGATGGTTTTCAATGGAAGTATAAACAGACATACAGAAGCTCAGTGTAAGTAAAAAAATTAGTCTGGCGATTTTTCGTAGTAATTGAAAATAATATCCAGTACTTCATTAGGTTTATCAACAACAGTGATTAAGTTTAAATCTTCTGGGCTGATAGTGTTGTGTGTTTTTAGTGTGTTTTTAAACCAATCTAACAAACCTTGCCAAAATGCACTTTGTACTAAAATAACGGGGACTTGATGCGTTTTATTGGTTTGTAACAAAGTAATGGTTTCTAATAATTCATCTAAAGTACCAAATCCCCCAGGCAATACAACATAAGCAGAGGCATATTTGACTAACATCACTTTACGCACAAAAAAATGGCGAAAATTGAGAGAAACATTTTGATAAGGATTGTTTTGTTGTTCGTTGGGCAAAGAGATATTAAGGCCAACGCTTCGTGAACATCCTGCAAAGGCTCCTTTATTAGCCGCTTCCATAATACCAGGTCCTCCGCCAGTAATGACTGAAAATCCTGCATCAGATAATTTACGAGCAATCTCTTCTGCCAAAAGGGAATAAGGATGATCAGGAGCAAAGCGCGCTGAACCGAATATACTGACTGATGGTGTAATATTCGATAGTTGTTCAAAGCCTTCTACAAATTCTGCCATAATTTGAAAGACTCTCCAAGAGTCTTCCTGTAAGTTCAATGAATTAATTTGGCGATTAGCAGGATTTATCGTCTGTTTTTGTTCACTCATTTTTATCATTTTCCATTTTTTATTCTTAAAGCATACCATCGTTCAACATCTTCAGGACGATCTATATCCCATTGCATTTCTAATTTTTTCCAAGATAATCCTAATTCCTGTAAACGCGCCTGTGTCAATGTTAACACTTGTGAGGTACTCCACGGCATATTGGTAAACAATTCGGGTATCATTTGTCGCATACCTATTAACACATACCCCCCATCTTCGGCAGGAGCTAACACAATGGTATTATCTTGTTGGAGGGCAGTAAAAGCATCACGGATAGTAGGAACATCTAGGCTTGGAGAATCACTACCTATTAACACCGTGGGCTGAGGTGTACTCGCTAAAGCATAAGCCATGCGTTCCCCCAAATCAGTACCCTGTTGACGATACAAACTCACATTAAAATTCTTTTTGCACGCTTGAAAAAAAGGGTGATATTCATCGGGAGTACACCACAACTGTATAGAAAATAAACCACTAAATTGTTGTAAACAATGCTTAACGAGTTGTTGATGTAAAATAGCCGCACCCACTGCACCTAATTTTGGAATTAAACGCGTTTTCACTTTTCCTGGGATGGGTGCTTTAGCAAACAGTTGCAATACATTTTCTGTCATCTAATTTCCAATTCTAAATTTTTAAAATCCAAAGCTGAAGCTTTGGACTCCAGAACTCAACTTTATTGGAATCCAAAGTTTTAGCTTTGGATATTAATTATAAAATTTTTTCAAAAAGTGAGGATTCACACCAACTGCATAAGCTAAACGTAATCCCCACATCAGTAAAACAGTTCGTATAACACCGCGTTGCTCCCAACGACGGCTTGAGGTAATCACCGGTTTTTTTATGCATAAAGGATATCCAAAATGTTTCAAATGACGACTTAAAGCAATATCTTCCATTAAGGGAATATTAGGAAAACCCTGTATTTGAAAGTATAAAGTCCGTTGCACAAAAATAGCTTGATCGCCTGTAGCAATACCTGTTAAGTAAGAACGCCAATTCATTAAACGTTCTACCACACGCAATAGCGGCATTTGTCCCGACAAACGCACATTAAATCGCCCCCAATATCGTTCTGTTTTTGTTAACCCGTTGATTATCAGATTATCAGCCTGTATTGGTAAAAGGGTGTCGGCATGTAAAAATAACAAAATATCATTGTGGGCAAACTGTGCACCAATGTTCATTTGCCGTGCCCGCCCACAACTTGTTAACAACACACTATCTGCTAAAGGTGCTGCTAAACTGCGTGTATTATCAATGCTGTTGCCATCGACTACAATCACTTCATGCCCTGCTTCACGTAAAGGTTGCAACGCTTTTAAAGTTTCAACGATGAAGGCTTGTTCATTAAATGTTGGGATGATAATTGATAGCGTACTACTCAAGATAAAGCACCTCCGCAACTACTGCCTTGCCCTGCTGTGCAAGCATAGCAATGCTCAGCAACGATAATTGGATTTCCCTCTAAATTCACATTGGTTAATTCTGAGATATGCCGTTGTGTTGAGGTATCCAGATACAAAGGCAGTCCTAACAATTGATTAAAATCGCAGTCATACACATACCCTTGCCAATCCACACTGATTAAATTGCGGCACATTACGTTATCTAAATTATCGTTGCAATGGGCATTACGTAATAACTGTATATAATTATTAAATTGTCCCTTAGAAATTAACATGCTACCAAACCTTTGGATAGGCATATTGCATAGTGTGTACAATTGATTAAAAATAATGCCATAATTTTCCTCTAAAAATTTCTTATAATCCGCTTCTAAAATTGTTTGTGATGCTGGCAAATCTGGGCCTTGTGGATTAAAAACTAAATTTAATATCAAACCAGAATCCTTTTGTCCATAACCTGCGGCATTGAGTTGTTGTAATCCTGCAATACTTTTTTGAAATACGCCTTTGCCGCGTTGCTTATCAACATTTTCTTCCAAATAACAAGGCAACGAAGCAACGATTTCAACTTGTTGTTCCGTCAAGAAATGTGCCAAGTCTTCTTGTCCAAGCTCAGATAAAATAGTCAAATTACAACGATCAATAACATGCAGCCCTATTTGTCTAACACTTTTTACTAAATAGCGAAAATGCAAATTTAATTCTGGTGCCCCGCCAGTGATATCTAAACATTTAATTGAGGGAGTTGCACGTAAATAAGTTAAAATTTGTTCACAAATATCCAATGTCATCATTTCAGTGCGATTTGGACCTGCATTAACATGGCAATGAAGACATTGTTGATTACACATATAACCTAAACTAACTTGTAAAGTATTCAAAGTGTTTCTGTTGATAGCGGGAAAATTTGTGGTTTGTAAAAAAGGTAAAGTTGCAAGCATTTGTTTTTCCTTGTAAATTATTTTTTTATTCCAAAAACTAGAATTTAGAGTCCAAGATTTATCTTGGAAATAGCTTTTCAGATCGAACTTTATTTCATCAAGTGCGATTTGACGACTATTTTAAGTATCTGGAAAACTTCTTTTATAAATACAACAAGCAAATTCAAACAGAAAGCTATCCATATCATCTTTGCCGTAGTCATTCAAATCAAAGTCATATTCATACTCAAAAGATATTTTTTGATGATCTTGTATTGGGGGACGCGATTTCACTATAATTGGTGACAATCCATGCCAAAACATTTGGAAAAGCCCCATTACATAATTGAATTGTGCCTTATTATTTTTATCCCAATATTGCATATTTTCGAGTATTGTGGAAAAATCTAATTGTTTAGAAGTTGGTGGCTTTAATAACTCTCCCTTGTTTTTTAATACTTTGGCATAAGCTTTGAGTAATTCAGAATAGCTTTTTGTGCATTTAGACAACAAGATGTTATTAGAATGCTGTTCTATCAGCATTTTTAGTTTTTGTTTTTCAAGTTTGTCTGTAAACAAATTGAACAAAATATTTTCATAACCTTCTGTCTTCTCAAAAAGTTTAAACATCGCTCGCATTGCTACAATAAACAAAAAAGCCACATCACATTCAGATAATTCATCAAGGATTTGTGCGTGTGCTGTCCAGTTTCTAACACACTTAATAATTCCCCCAAACATTCTTTGGCATTTTAAAATACTCTCATTATCGGCAACATCCTTTAGTTTCAAATTATCGGGTTTAAAATCATCCTCCCATTCATGTGACAAAGTTCTGATAAATAACTTATATAACGGCTTAGCATCTGAAGGTTCACGCAGTGGCAAAAAATTCTGTAAAGTTATCAGATAATCACGTATGTTTTGCGCTGTCACATTTTGACGGTTTTTCTTTGTGCAAAATTTGCTAAATGGTATCTCTATTGTCAGGTGTTTTTGAATATGTTGACATCCTTCAATAATTCCCCTTCTTAGTGTTGAGTAAGGATTATTACGGCGTTTTCTTATCCATTCTCGAAGTGCCTTCCTATCAGGTTCAGCTTTGGAAAGCGCAAGTTTACCGTGAGGAGTAGGTGGCAACTGGATTTTAGCTTTCTGAAAAGCGTCTTTAAGAGATTCCAATTGTTCTATGTGGTTAGAGCAAAACAAAATATGATCTTTGGGAAAATCAAGTGCCATCACCAATTCAATATAAAGTTGATAACCTGCTACTTCTTTTAGAGCTTCTTCAGGTGTTTTTTCCAATTCCTTGCGATATAATTCAATGATGTCAGGCAAAATGCCATTTTCATCAATGTCATCTTTGATAATCAAATCAACATCTAAAATGATATAATCCACTTGAAAAAGTTTTTCAGGATCACGAATAAATTCCAAACCATCCAAGAAGGTACACTCAAGTAATACACCACACTCTTTGAGTGTTTTTTTCACTTCTTCTTTAGCGTCTTCTGGCTGCTTAGTCAAAATTTCACCAAAAACGGCTTCAGTGAAAGAAGATACAGGATTATCTCTTTCACTTTCAAAGTCTTCGATCCATAAAAATTGGCTCATAGCACCTCCGTTGTTGTCAGTAATTGAATGGGGAGACTGAAATCAATCACATAATAATTTTGATATGTAGAGGTGGAAAAATAACCACCCAGTTTGGTAAAAATAATATTTAAAAATTTATGACCTTTATAACTCCCTTTTCCCATTTCTTGTTCATTTTTAGAGGTGGGATTTTCGCAAATAAACTGACAAGTGTTTTTTTGACATATCCAACGTAATTTAATAGGTTCATTGGTTTCCGAAGAATAATATTTAATGGCATTTAAAATGATTTCTGTTAGGACAATCATCAACACCAACTCTTTAACGCCATAGCGTTTAAATTGTACCGGATTATTATCAAATCCATTTACTTCTATGGGAAAAAAGCTAACTTTTGTCCAATGAACAATATTTGCTAAACTCGGTTCTGGTAACTGCATAAAACTGGTTTCCCATTCCGTTTGCAGTTTTCTCCATAACGCTAAATGATCATCATTATTTCGCCATTGTTTACGTGTAGTTGTTGGTAATATTTGTTCAGTTTTTTTTGCATAAGACAAATAATGTTGAATAATTTTATCTCGACTACCAATAGTTAATAATTGTGTAAACGCGAGTGATAAAGATTTTTCTAGCACCGATAACAGTGTGCATTCCCCATACATATCTTGCGATAATTCTTGACGTAGCCTTTCTGAATCCGTAGAAATAATACCAAATAGATTTAATAAACCGCGCATTGTTTTTATTGAATCTAAAGAAGTTTTCTTCTGATTTTGGTGTTCTACATTATATTCAAGGCTTATCAAAGCACCCAAAAATTTATGGGCAACCATTGCCATGATATCTTCTAGTTCTTGTTTATCCGCCACTAATTGTTGATAAGTTGCTTTTTTGTTGTCGGTATCCAAACCAAATTGCCCTACACCGCGGTTGGGGTGCGGTGTGTGTATACTAACTCCAAGTTGTTCCGCATGTTGGGGAGCAACGTTAGCCATTTTCATATTCTATTATCTCAGTTGATTTATAAAAAAAGAATCTCATCTGTACACTTATCTTTAAAATAATTCGCAATCTACTAATCTGCAAAAAATATTGCTTTACATTGAGCAAAAGAAAGCTGTTGTTTAATCCTACGTTCAATATCAAAAGGGGGACTAATTTCTTCTGAGACAAATATTGCCACAAGATAATTTGATAAACACACAACAACTTGTCCTTGCATCGTTACCAGTGATTGCAAAAAAGAATCTGATGAAATTAAATCTTCAAATTTTCCAGCTTTTGGAATAGTCAAAGGACTTTGAGCGTGTACATGTGCTGAAAGTATTCCATAAAGTTTTGATAATGAGGTTCCTTGACTATTCTCTATCATGGCAATATTCTTCCCAAATTTGGACAGTATTTCCTTATGATATTTCTCAATATCTGAGCGTAATTGGAATCCCTTTCCTAAAGTTTTAACCATCTCCCATTCACGAGGATGATCGTAAAAATAGGTAAAACTAAGCATCAAATCAATTTGAGTTCGTATTGCTCCTATTGTAGCTCTTCCAAAACCAAGTCCAATATAGGCGACTGATTCAAGCATTGAAGCACGAACTCCCTCAAGTAATTCTAAAGCATGACTTTCAGGAAAGAGAGATTTTAAATAATCTATCCATAACTATAACTCTTTACATGATTTTGTTGTTTCTTCCATCCTGGAAATAGAAAGACTTTTGTCTTTTTTCGATATTGATTCAATCAATGAGCTTCGTTGTTCTTTTAAAGATAGCATTCTTATTTTTCCCTAAGAGGCCAATCATTTTTAATTTGAGTGTCCATCTTTTTGTCATGAATTTTGTAAGCAATATTAAGAAGCCTAGAACCATCTGATGCTTTAACCAAATATAATACTTTTTCATAAAATTTACGTTTGCTAGAAGGCACTTTAATTCCTAGCTCAGAACTCATAGAGTCTATTATATCTTTGGCTGTCATTTGGGCTTCTTTTTTTAGTAAGTTATCAACTTGAGTTAAAATTTTGTGTTCATAATCAGAAAGATTAAGATGGCTCAAGTCAGTTGATTTTTCTTTACTTTTAGGAATGCTTGTCTCAAAATCCCTGTTAAGCTTATCGTCAGAGCTAATGAGTAAGTGCCTAAGTTGTTTTGCTTTGTCAAAGCAATTTTCTAAACCACCACTTTTTAGTTGATAAAAAAACTTGCTTAACGCATCATCTTTAATTGATGGGTCAGCAAGTAGGTATATGAGTTTGTATTCAAGATTTTGGTATTCTGCTTTTTTCATAACTACAACACCAGTGAAAGATAATATTCATTAGCAATTTCGACTAAATTGTTTTTAACCACCTCCTTGTATGGCACTTTTTGATCCGTTGCAAATCCTGTGTGATCCGGTTTTGCTATAAGCAACTCACTATGCTTGAGCTCATTAACCAGTACTTTTGAACCTAATTCACGGTGTCCTCTCAATTCACGAGCAATTTTATTATCATTAGTGTTGTCTCTTCTCATATCATTGAGTAATATCTTAATATCAGGTACAAGTCCTTTTCCTAAGTATGCTTTAGCATAATCAAGTACCATTTCTACACCAAGACGTGAATATTTATCAGGTTTCACTGGTATCAAAAGGTGTGATGCAACTTCTAAAGCACAACTGGTTAAAAAAGAAGTTGAAGGGTTGCAATCTATAACAACCAGTTGATATTGCTGCTTTGCATTTTCAACAAAGCGTTTGAATCTTTTTTTAGGAATCCTTAATTCGGATCTTGCTTTAAGGTTTAACGTTGCTAATTCAAAATCACCAGGCAGCAAATCAAGTTTCACATCTTCTTCATTGCGAGTATGTTTTTCTAAATTTTCCACCAAATCATCTATCAGTGGCAACTCTAAATGATACTCCTCTGAAATTGCAAACACAGAATCTGGTATTTCATGTTGAAATACAGAAAAGATGGTTTTTTTGTTATCTAACAAACTATCATATTGCTTTCTTGTCATTAACAATTGAGTTAAATTAAATTGAGCATCAAGATCAATTAGAAGCGTATGAACTTTTTTATCACGAAAAAGTTCTCGAAATAAGTTACCGGCAATGGTCGTTTTTCCAACGCCACCTTTCATATTTAAAACAGCAACAACCGGTGCATTTTTGTTTTTTCCAGGCATATTTGATTACCTTTTTTGGTTATTCTTCTGAACCATCAAACATTACGTTCAAGTAAAGGAGCCCAAAGTGAAGCTTAAACGAGAAAATATCATAACATGCGTTCTAAAGAAAATAATATATTTATCGTAAATTATTGATTTTTTTATAACGCGAAATTCATGCCAAAAATATTATTAAGTTTTGTAGTATAATTTTTTAGTGTTATTAATTATTCATTCAGCACTCCCTATAAAAAATTAATTTTGTTTAATAAAAAATTTTCTTGTTACAAAAGAATAATGAACATATACTTTACTGTCATAATTTGCGCTATGTATAAATTTTTCAGTTAGGGCGTAATTTTTGCGTTTTCCAAAATAAATTTTGGACTCCAAGGGATGT
>JAUCGK010000375.1 GCA_030378085.1 Candidatus Parabeggiatoa sp. HSG14 | reverse complement strand
ATATAACGGTTTTGAAAATATTTTGCTTAAACTATGAAAATAACCCAAAATTCCACACCTTAAATCATGAAAGCTTTATTTTATCAACATTTACCTTAAATATTCAGTTATGCTTAAGTCCTAAAAATAAGGGATACCTTTATTTTATAAGAGGGAGCATAAAATACTCAATCTGTCAATGCGTAAGTTCTATTAATGGTAAAAATAATATTATATTAAAGTGTCTAAAGTGGTGAAAATTGTAAAACTTTATTTTAGGATTGTTAAATGGGAATGCTTCACATAAAGTTTTGCGTTGACCATAATGAAGTATTTAAGGCTATTAAAATAAAGAAATTAATATATGAACTCTAATGAAGAATATAAAATATTAGTTGTTGAAGACAATACAGAGCATTTAAAAATACTATTTAATGCACTAAATAAAGCACATTTTACGGTTTTAGTTGCTAAAACGGGAAAAATTGCGTTCAAACGTCTCAAACACATTAAGCCAGATATTATTCTTTTGGATATTATGCTGCCATATATGGATGGTTTTGAGGTTTGTCGGCATCTTAAAGCCAATGAAGAAACTAAAGATATACCGATTATTTTTATGACCGCTTTAAGTAACATAGCGGATAAAATCAAAGGACTTAAACTTGGTGCAGTAGATTATATGATAAAGCCAATACAAGCTAATGAAATTGTGGCACGGATAAATATACATTTAAATCTGAGTCGTTTACAAAATTGCTTGACACAACAAAATAAACAATTAACCCAGGAAATTGCTGAGCGCAAACAACTAGAAGAACATCTTCACAAATTTTCAAGTGCGATTGAACAAAGTGCTAATACCATTGTGATTACTGATTTAAATGGTTCTATTGAATTTGTCAATCCTGCTTTTTCAAAAAAAACGGGCTATTCGTATGCAGAAGCAATCGGTCAAAATCCTCGTATCTTAAATTCGGGAGAACAACCGAGTGAGTATTATGAAACATTATGGAATACCATTAAAAATGGTAAAGTGTGGCAAGGTGAATTACAAAATAAGCATAAAAATGGTGAATTATATTGGGAATTAGCAACCATTTCTCCTATCAGAAATTCTTCTGGAAAAATAACCCATTATGTAGCAATAAAAGAAGACATCACTAAACGTAAAGAAATTGAAATATTGTTTGAAAAACAAAATAAAGAGCTTCAAGCGAAAAATGCAAAATTACAAAACTTAACACAACAAGTCGCTGAAGGACAAAAAGAAAAGTTATTTCAAATGAATAAGGCTTATGAACGTTTCATGCCTCGTCAATTTCTCAATTTATTGGATAAAAAAAGTATTCTTGAAGTTAATTTAGGTGATCAAATTGAAAGGGAAATGACTGTTTTATTTTCTGATATTCGCGATTTCACTCATTTATCAGAGAATATGACACCACAAGATATCTTTGAATTTGTGAATAATTACTTTGGTCAAATGGAACCGGTTATTCTTGGACATAACGGCATTATTGACAAGTATATTGGTGATGCAATTATGGCCTTGTTTCCAAAAAATGCTGATGATGCGGTTTGTGGTGCAATTGCAATGCTCAAAGCACTAAATCGTTATAATAAATTGTTGCAATATGCTGGTTTTAAAGCAATCAATATTGGTATTGGATTAAATACAGGTACTTTGATGTTAGGTACTGTGGGTGGTCAGACACGTATGGATAGTACAGTTATTGCGGACGCTGTCAATTTAGCTTCCCGTGTTGAAAGTTTGACAAAAATTTATAGTACGCCTTTGCTGATTACTGACCATACTTATCTGAAATTAGCCGACCCATTGCTATATCATATTCGTGTCATTGATGCTGTCAATGTCAAAGGGAAAGATGAAATTGTAACCGTTTATGAAATTTTTGATGCAGAACCTCAAGATGAGTTAGCTCTAAAAGATAAAACATCTGATGACTTTGAACAAGGTTTCGTGCTTTATCATTGTGAAGAATATCAAGATGCTTTACCGTTTTTTGAACAAGTGCTAAAAACGAATGAAAAAGATAAAGTCGCTCAAATTTATTTAGAACGATGTCAGAACAAAATGCAGCTAGCAACGTCTTATATTCCCACAATTCTTATTGTTGATGATATGTCTGCCAATATTTGCTTCTTAGCTAAATTTTTAGCAGGTCATCATTTTAAAGTTTTAACCGCAAAAAGTGGTAAAGATGCCCTAAGAATTATTCAACATCAAAATCCTGATTTAATCTTACTAGATATCATGATGCCAGAAATGAATGGTTTTGAAACAGGCCAAGAAATTAAAGCAAATCCAAAAACTCAAGATATACCTATTATCTTTATGACTGCTTTAGGAGACGATGAAAGTAAAATTCAAGCTTTTGAATTAGGTGCGGTTGATTACATTACAAAACCTTTCAATAAGGAAGAAGTTTTAGCAAGGGTTAAAGTACATTTGAGGCTTAAATTTTTAGAATACCGGCTTAAAAATTCCTGACTCGGATTTTGAGGAAGATGCAAAATTAATTCCCATATACGCTACTTTATGCACATAAATAACCATAATTAAAAACTGATGTTATGCACTATGTTTCCAAAATCTAAATATTCAAGTTTTTCCATTGCTGCTATATAACTACAAGGATTGCTTATAAGAAAGGATAAAATCTTATAGTTATCTGACTGATTTTAAATTTAAAGATAAAGTCACTCCATTCATTTGGCACAATTTTATCCTTTATTATAAGTAACTGATGTTACGCACTGTACTTCAAAAGTGGGTAGTCCTGCACATAGTAGTGGTCAATTTATTAAAATGTTGATTTTATTACAATTTAAAATAATCACCACTACATATTGCAGGACTACCCAAAAGTGAATACCAGAGTAGTGCAAAATGAAATTTTGCTGATTGTAACAGATTTTGGGGATACCCCCTAACCCCCCGTACACGGGTGGAACCAAACATCATTTGACACTTTGCTTTAATTTTTCTA
>JAUCGK010000526.1 GCA_030378085.1 Candidatus Parabeggiatoa sp. HSG14 | reverse complement strand
CCGTACACAGGGGGAAGTCCCAAAATAGAAAAAGCAAAGTGTCGAATGATGTTTGGTTCCACCCGTGTACGGGGGGTTAGGGGGGTGTCCCTAAAATTATTTGAAGTACAGTGCGTAACATCAGTTAATAACTCAACTGATGTTACACACTGAACCTCAAAAAGTGAATACCTTCGTGCCAAATTTATTTTGCGAGGGGAGTTCAAAATTTATTTTGCGAGTTGCACTCCAGTTTGCAAAATAAATTTGAAACGAAAGTTTGGAAGCTGTCTGCGTAACATCAGATAATAACTCAAGTCAAAAATAATGAATTTTATAAATCTTGTTATTATAAAAAATAATATAAAAAGCATACAATATAGTAATGATTCCTTTTAAAGAAAAAACTAATCGCATTATGATAGTGGATCGTTCAGAGGTGGCTCGTTCCATTATTTCCCATATTTTGCAAAAAGAAATGCAAGATTCCTATATCGTTACTTGTGGTAGTGCTGAAGAAGCGATGGAATATTTACATCGAGAAAAATTTGATCTCATTACAACCTCACTCTTATTGCCAGGTTTAGACGGACTAGATTTGTGTCATGAAATTCGCAAAAGTGAAAAGCAACATTTTTCTCCCGTTATTGTGGTTTCGAGTGATGCAGATCGACGCTTATTGCGTGAAGGATTTTCAGCAGGCGTGACTGATTATTTCAATAAATCATTAGGTTATAAGCGTTTAGTCGAATTTATTAAAGATGTTTCACAACGACATGCAGGGCTAGTAGGTAGAATATTATATGTCGAAGATAGTCCAAGTACCGCTCAAGCCACTCAGAATGTCATGGAAAAACATGGGCTATATATTACTCATGTAACCAACGCAGAAGAAGCATTTCAATTATTGAAAAATACAAGAGATTTACCAGATAATAATGTTGAAAAAAAAGATTTTGACATTGTTTTTACCGATTTTTTCCTTGAAGGACAAATGACAGGGGGAGATTTATTGTATGCAATTCGTACCCAATTGCATTATTCTCGCCAAGAAATGCCTGTTTTAGTAATTACCATTGAAGACAATAGACAGTGTCAAGCAGAAATCTTTCATGCAGGGGCTAACGATTTTATCACTAAACCCATTATGGAAGAAGTATTAATCGCTAGAGTAAAATCATTATTATTGGTTAAACATCAACACAACGTACTAAAACGTTATTCTAAGGATATTTACGAATTAGAAACGACAGATAGCATAACCGGAACTCGCAATAAAAAGTTTTTACTTGAAGAAGGAAAAACGCTGATTACCCAACATCCCAATGTCTGTCTAATGATGGTTGATATTGATCAGTTTGAACAAATTAATGCAATTCAAGGACATATAATAGGCGACCACATTCTTCATTTGATTGGTCAATTTCTTCTTAATTATTTTCCGAAAGAAATTATGGTTGCTCGTTTTGCGGGCAAAAAATTTACGATATTAATGCCTGATTGTACCCTTGAAAAAGGGAAAGCAATTGCAGAAAATTTGCGTCGTAAAATGATAGAACTCAAGCCTGAAAATCTCAATATCACTGTGAGTATTGGTTTAACTTCTTCCGAAGGCGTTACTGAAACAACTTTAGCAACACTGATTTCTGATGCTGATAATGCCTTGCATACTGCTCAAAAGCAAGGTTACAATCGTACTTGTTTATGTATTACTCATAAAAATATCACTAATCTTTAATGATCCTTGAAATCTAAAATAACAAGGCTTATATAGAAATAAGTATTTCCAAATGGGATACACAATCCCGTAAAATCAATATAATATGTTGATTTTAAGGCGTAAAAAGGTTGTTTTGTAACGAGAAAAGCTGGGGTGAGGGAAAAAATAGATGGAATATAAGGATTATTATAAGGTTCTAGGCATATCACGTAGTGCGAATCAAGATGAAATAAAGCGTACTTATCGTAAATTGGCCAGGAAATATCATCCTGATGTGAGTAAAGAAAAAAATGCTGAACAACGCTTTAAAGAAGTTGGGGAAGCTTATGAAGTCCTTAAAGATCCAGAAAAACGCGCTGCTTATGATCAACTAGGAACTGGGTGGCGAGCAGGTGACGAATTTCGTCCTCCCCCTGGCTGGAATCCAGGTTTTAATGGGGGTGGTTTCAATGGTAGTGCTCAATTTGATTTTAGCGATTTTTTTGAGTCACTATTTGGTGATGCTGGACAAAGCCCTCGCCATACTCGCCGCAGCCCATTTCGTACCACAGGCGAAGATCAACACGCAAAGATTGCAATCACCCTTGAAGAAGCTTATCAAGGCACTACTCGAAGATTGGAATTACAAATCCCTGAACAAAACAGCAACGGGAAAGTGTATACTAAAAATCGCACTTTAAATGTAAAAATTCCGCAAGGTGTTATTCACGGTCAAAAAATCCGCTTAAGTGGACAAGGCTCTACTGGAATGAATAATACTTCTCGTGGTGATTTATATTTGAAAATAGAATTTAAACCACATCGTTTTTACCGTATTGAAGGAAAAGATATTTACTTGACTCTGCCTATTACACCTTGGGAAGCTGCTTTAGGTAGCACAATTGCTGTGCCAACGTTGGGCGGAAAGGTAGAGTTGAAAATACCAGTTGACTCAGAATCAGGACAAAAGTTACGCCTAAAAGGGCGAGGATTTCCTGGTGGTGATCAATATATCATGCTACAAATGGTTACACCAAGCGCAAATACTGAAGCATCTCAGGCATTTTATCAAAAAATGGCACAAGAATTACCTTTAAATCCACGCGCCAACATTTTTGAGTAATACTATTTTTAATATTTCCAAAGTTGGTCATAAATTGTAAACGATCATCTTATAAAAATTATAAAAAAGTTCCTGATTATAACGAATTTTGGGGACACCCCCCTAACCCCCCGTACACAGGGGGAAGTCCCAAAATAGAAAAATTAAAGCAAAGTGTCGAATGATGTTTGGTTCCACCCGTGTACGGGGGGTTAGG
>JAUCGK010000374.1 GCA_030378085.1 Candidatus Parabeggiatoa sp. HSG14 | reverse complement strand
TTTCTCAATGCCCAATATAATTAGCTCCTTACATTGTTTTAAAAAATGGCTATAATAAATATTATTTTTATGATCAATGAATTAAACTAAATCCACAAAAAAGGTAACTCCACTTAATGTTTGTTTTAACTTGAATTTAATATTTGATTTAAATTAAATATCCTACTGATTTAGTAACTACTCAGTCTCATGATGAGTGTTAATGCTTTTTTATAAGGAATGACGCTGGAGCGTTACGAAATGCGTTCCAACGCTGGAGCGTCAATGCCATTGACTTAAGGAATATCTGCTGGAGTCCAAAGCTTCAGCTTTGGCTGATTCAGATTAAAATCAAAGACTTCCAAACCTGAAGGTTTGGACTCCAAAGCTTAAGTTAATGGTATTGACGCTGGAGCATTGGAACGAGAGGCTGAGTAGTTATCTGATTTAAAACATAATTTTAATTTTAAGCAAAAAATGTACCTAAATATTGATTATATAAGATGATAAATTTTTTATGAGTACATACCTTTATTTTTGAATTTTTTATTGAGTTATGGGAATATTCAAGTAGATAGGACAGTTCCCCTTTTGGCAAAGGGATTTTTTCAATAATTGCAGAACTTAAAAAGTATTATGTTATTAGCTAATCTCGGAGTAATGGTCGGTGTTTATATTGGAGCCGAAGTATTTAAATATTTGAGGGATAAAAAATTGTTAGTCCTTCAACCGACTGAAAAAATACAATATTCTTCTCAACCAGAAGAAATTGTTGAGGAAAATACTCTCAATATTCAACAGGATAAACTTAATGTGATAGAAAGCACAGAGAGCAAGAATATTGAGACCAAATCCGATCCTCATTTAAAAATAAGTGTAGTTGCACTCGGGTTATCAGCAGTCAATGTCGTTTATCCACCCTTAAGCCTTTTAACTGTTGGGGTGATTACTTATGCGACTATTCCCATGTTTAAAGATGCTGAAAAATCGTTATTGAAAGAACGGCGCATCAAAAATGATTTGCTTACTTCTATTGTCAGTGTTATGTGCATTGCTATGGGTAAATATGTTGCCGGTGCTCTTGGCATCGTGGTTTATCATTGGGGGAGTCAAATGCTGATTAAAAGCAAAGATATGTCCACCCAAATGATTACAAATGTCTTTGAGCAGCAACCCAGCAAAGTTTGGATTTTAAAGGAACTCGTAGAAATCGAAATTCCACTTGAAGCACTTCAGGTTGATGATATTGTGATCGTAAAGGCTGGAGAAGTTGTACCGATTGATGGCATTATTACTCATGGTATGGCAATGATTGATCAACATGCGTTGACTGGCGAAGCTGTGCCGGCTGAAAAAGGTATTGGTGATCAAGTGTTTGCAGCGACTATTATGGTGAGTGGTCGGATTCAAGTAAGGGTTGAAAAAACGGGTATTGAAACCACGGTTTCTAAACTGGGTGACATTTTAAATCATACTGCAGAGTTTAAGACGACTCTTCAAATGCAGGGAGAAAAATGGGCTGATAGAGTTTCAGCACCTTTATTAGGTGTTGCAGCCTTATCTTCACCGATTATAGGTACTTCATCAGCAACCGCTATTCTCTATGGCGCACCCACAAACACGATTAGAGTATTAACGTCACTTCAGACACTTAATCATCTGACCTTGATTTCAAGTAAGGGTATTTTAGTTAAAGATGGACGTGTTTTTGAAGAGTTGAATAATATAGATACTCTATTTTTCGACAAAACGGGGACACTGACGGAAGAACAACTGAAAGCGGGACAAATCATCCTTTGTGGCGAATTAGGAGAAGAAGAAATTTTAAGGTACGCTGCCTCAGCGGAGGATAGATTTTCACACCCTATCGCTCGTGCCATTATTGAAAAAGCGAAAGAGCAGTCTCTTAATTTGTTTGATATAGAAGAGACTAATTACACAATCGGTTATGGCATCACCGTAAATTTTAAAAATCAGGTTATTAAAGTGGGTAGTGCTCGTTTTATGACTTCAGAAGGGATTACTTTGCCTCCAATAATAGAAGCCGCAATAGAACGTTCACAGGAAAACGGTTATTCTTTAGTTATGGTTGCCATAAACCATGAACTTAAAGGCGCAATTGAAATACAACCTCAAATACGTCCTGAAGTAAAAAAAATAATCAAAGGTTTACGGCAACGTGGCATTCAACAAATGTTCATTGTCTCAGGCGATCATAAACAGCCCACCCAAAAATTGGCTAAAGAACTTGGCATGGATAACTACTTTTATGAAATGCTGCCACAAGATAAAGCAAGCCTTGTTGAACAATTCCAGAAAAAGGGCCATCGAGTGTGTTTTGTTGGAGACGGTATTAATGATACGATTGCGATGAAAAAGGCGAACGTTTCTATTTCGTTACGTGGCGCGTCGTCTATTGCTACGGATACAGCGCAAGTGGTTTTAATGGATGGTAGCCTATCTCGTCTTTGCGATGTTTTTGACCTTTCAAAAAAACTGAATACCAATCTAAAATACAGTTTATTGTTTTGGGCGGGATATGGAATAACCAACGTTACCAGTACGGTTTTTTTACATTTTGGCGTTACAAAATTAATGAGTATTTATGCAGTAGTTTTTGGGCTTGGTGTGGGACATGCTATGCTTCCCTTAAAGCAACTTGAACATAATAAGGAATGAGGATTTAATAACTTCCAAAACTTGAATGTCCAAACCTGCTAGGTTTTTAAAACCGGCAGGTTTTAATTTTGTTGATGAAATACCATTTCCCCTAAATCCCTTCTAATTAAGAAGGAAATTTGTACTTAATGCCATCGGAAAATGCTATAAAATCAATGGGACATCTACCTGCTTAAGCGGATATCAGGGCTTTCAATCCCCAAACTCTCTAACCCACCCGTCTTTAGTGAGTGGTTGTTTAGTTTATAAAGAAAAATAAATTGGCTCTCTGGTAATTTGCGTGGTTTGTAACTAATTGATTGCAAAACATATATTTATCTTCCATCAAAATAGAAAAGGTTCTGTTGAAAGAAGTACTAAACATTTATATGTCTGCATTTC
>JAUCGK010000525.1 GCA_030378085.1 Candidatus Parabeggiatoa sp. HSG14 | reverse complement strand
TTTGTCCACAAACAAAACCTCAAAATAACTTCTGATAACCCTTATTATAAAAAAATTTCAGAAACTTATGTCACTTGAGTGATTTTTGGAATTCATTCATAATGAATAAAACTTCAATTGTTTTTTATAGCATTTTTTCCATAACATAATGACTTTATTGAAGTTATGGTTAATATCATTTAATAATTAAATTTCCCCCTTTTTATATTAGTGACATTTTAGGTTACTCCCAAAAAATAAAATACCAGTTCCAAACTTTTCTCAATTAAAGTCAACCACCCTAACTCCGAATTATTTATTAAGGAACATGCATAAAATAACCTCGACAACCCCTTTTTAAAAAGACGAGGAATTCACCTCCTTACGAAGGAAGTGCAAGAGAAGGTTTACGAAATAATTTACCCATAAGTTGGGACAAACCTGACAGGTTTTAAAAACCTGTCAGGTTTAGTTGTCGAAGTTATTTCATGCTTATTCCTAAAAAGGAGATATTTTTAGAGGGGCTAATTTTATTTTTTGGAGTTACCTTAACTCGGCTTTGGCTATCTTTTTTCTATCTTATTTAGGAGCAAGTAGTCTGTTTGATTTAACAATTATTTGATAATTCAAAAGTTTACTTTTATGCAAACGATGTATCAGACGATAAAGAATTAAATACCTTTAAATCTTAAATATAAATTAAGGTACGAAATTTGCTTAAAAATAAATAATTGATTTTAAATAGTTTTATAACTTAAACATTCTGCTATGTAGATTTCATAAAAATAGTTCTTCAGTTTTGTGAAAATATTTATTTGAAACTTTATAGTCTAAACTTATCAATAGGAAATATTTTTTTGAGGTATCTTCTCAAGAAGTGTGGGTAAACTCGTTCAAACCTGACAGGTTTTGGAAACTTGTCAGGTTTTTTCCACAGAATTTAGAGAAAATACTTTTTGAGTTCATTCCCAAAATTATCATTTCTATTGGTGATTGCTCATTATCAAAATTTTAGGAAAAGTCGGGAGAAGTCGCTTATGCACAGAGAATATAACGATGAAACAAATAAAATCTTACAGCATCACATTTATTATTGGAGCTATTGCAGGCGCGACTTTTCTTTTTTGTGTTCAAACTTATACTAAACTATTCTCAAAGTCATACCTCGTACTTGGCGAATATCAAGACATTGCATGGGAGATAGCACGGCAGCATAAGCTTGAATTTTCACTACTTTCCGCTATTGTGCAACAAGAATCTGCTTGGAATCCAAAAGCGGTTTCACCCAAAGGCGCAATTGGACTCATGCAAATTATGCCTGCCACCGCACTAGGCTTTTGCGGATTGTCAAAAGAACAACTGTTTGAACCACGTCAAAATTTGGAGTGTGGAACTGCTTATTTTGCTCACCAGCTCAAAAAATTTGGGACAGTAAAATTGGCACTATGTGCTTATAACGCAGGTCCTACAAGGGTACGCCGATTAGGCAGATGTCCACGTTTCAAAGAAACGACATTGTATACAAGTAAGATTCTAAAAAATTGGAAGGGAAATTATGAGTAAAGGGTTACGAACAGCACTCATTGGCATGGGATTGTTCTTTATTTTGCTGGGGATTTTTTTAAATTTTCAACTTTATACCAGCCTGACTGATGATTCCATGTTACATAAATATAGCTATGGAGCCATTGGTATAGGGTTAGACATTTCTAAATTGATCTGTCTAATTCTTGGCATTTTTTTGATTATGCAAGCAACTAGCTTATTTATAACAGCCGGCATTGTCTCTTTAGCGATTTGTGGCGTTTTATCTTTTATCAGTTGGGCGGCTGGGTGGGGATTTGCACTCGTTGTAACTCAACAATATGAAAATCAAGCATTCAAACGGAATGCCCAAGTACAATCGATACAAGTCAGCCTTGATGATGCCGCCACTGAAGTGAATCGGCTCTCTCAATATGCTAATTCACCTGCTGTTTTTCAAGCGCAAGCAAAACAGAATGAAATACAAACACAACTAGATGCACTTTGGAATTCTCCCGCACGAAACAGTTTAGAACAACGCACTGGGCAAACGATTCAAGCCCATTTAGGAGGAACATGCCCTGGAACAAGTTGGTATCATAAAAAATATTGCCCACAAATACAAAAACTTGAATCACAAATGAAACAATATAAAACCATTATAGGGAATCATGCAGCATACCGCGCTGCTATCGCACACAAAAACACGATGATAAAAGAATTGGGACAAGCAGATTTAACAGGTGTCAGTCCTGAATCTTACATGCATCCACTTTTTGTGGGTATGGGTGCAGTTTTTAATACCTCCCCACAGGTAGTAAAGTACAGACTATTACTACTAACCTCTGCAATGATTGAATTTTTGGGCAGTATGTTTTTTGTGATGGGAGTCCTTTTAAAAGGTCAAACGTATTCGATACCGGAAATTATTGCCGCAGAAAAACAGAAAAAGGAAATGTTGGCAGAATTGTTGGGAGAAGATTTAAATAAAATGATTCTGACAGATAAAGGAAATGTTAAAAATACTCTGCTAGAAAATAAATCAGGAACTCCCGAACATGCTATGTTAGAAACAGAAAAGACAAACTAAAATAAGAGAACTCCTGAAACATAACAAGAAACTATAACGAAAATCCTAATGAGTAATAAAAATCACAACAACGACTTTATCTGGTATTCATTTTAAAAAAAAGCACTTTTCCATCTGCATTTATCTATAATTGATTTCGATTTTAAAATTTGGTGAGTTACTAAATTATTAGCTATATCAAACAGTTGTAAATATTTCCTATTTTGTCATCTCCTCCTTCATTTTAGCACGTAGGTTTTCGTTCGCTTGCGAACTCCAACATCCAAAAGTAAGAACCCTAAGATGTTGGACTTCCTATCGTCAGTCCAACCTACGTGCTGGAGTGCAAAATTGAGGACACCCCCCTAACCCCCCGTACACGGGTGGAACCAAACATCATTTGACACTTTGCTTTAATTTTTCTATTTTGGGACTTCCCCCTGTGTACGGGGGGTTAGGGGGGTGTCCTCAATTTTGCACTC
>JAUCGK010000058.1 GCA_030378085.1 Candidatus Parabeggiatoa sp. HSG14 | reverse complement strand
TGCAACAATCAAATTAAATTTAGACTATTTAACTAATATATAATATCCTAATGTAGCTGAAATACCATTAACCATATAAACTTAAACAATGATCCAGAATAATTTTATTGAATTTGGAATGAAATCTATGTTAAACCAAATAAATCAGTCCTTCACACTTATTACTCATGATGAAGACATTGAACGCGCATCTCGTTCTATGAAAGCAATGTCTCATCCCTTACGTTTGAAAATTCTCTGCGTTTTAGGGGAACAAGAATATAGTGTGCAAGATATCGTAGATAAAGTAGGTACCTCACAAAGCAATATTTCTCAACATTTAGCCATTTTGCGTGATAAAGGGATTTTAGCCTCACGTAAAGATGCTAATCGTGTTTATTATCGCGTTAGTGATGCTCGTACCCTGCGCCTTATTAGCATGATGCGTGAAGTATTCTGTTCTTCTTTTTGTGGTTAATGCTTGAATTTTCATAAAACAATCTCCATTGATTGGTTTTTTATATTTGATTAAATACCGGAAAAAATTTAGGCATTATGACAGTTGAACGAATTGTGTTTATAGTAGCTGGGAGTTTTATTTTGCTTTCACTCACGTTAAGCCAATTACATCACATATATTGGTTAGGATTTACCGCATTTATTGGTGTCAATCTCTTACAAAGTGGTTTCACACGCACTTGTCCACTCGCCATTGTTCTTAAAAAGGTAGGTGTTCCCTCTGAATTGCAAATGGTAAATAGTTCATACAAAACACAGAGCTAATTTATGGAGCAGCAATTAATTGAATTTGTTGGTAATCATCCGGAATTATTCCTCGCTCTCGCTATCATCACAGGTTTACTAGTTTGGAACCTTCTTGGAGATCAAATTACAGGGGTTAAACCCTTGTTAGCCCAACAAGCAACCTTACTCATTAACCACGATAACGCTATTGTGCTTGATGTTCGCGAAGAAAATGAGTATACGCAAGGTCATATTTTAAATTCTATACATATTCCACTGAATACATTATCAGAGAAAATAGCTCGCTTAGAAAAATACCGTAATCGTCCTATTATTGTGAATTGCATGAGCGGTAACCGTTCAGCACAAGCATGTCGTACATTGAAGAAAAATGGTTTTGAAGATGTTCATAACCTTAAAGGTGGTATTATTGCCTGGCAAAATGCCAGTCTCCCCCTCACAAAGGGAAAGAATAATTCTAAGTAATATTCATCCGAAAATTGATTTTTTTAAATTTCCAGTTTTAGCAAGATAAAAAATGAGATAAATTTAAAATTCAAAAAAACATTTGTTAGAAAGACACTATAAATTATAGAGATTTTATGGGATCGTTTTAAAGCGTAGCTATACTTGAATTGTAAAAAATTTTCAATTAAATTTTTTAAGTTTATTTGAAATCATCCAAACTATTGAAGAGGAAAATTAAAGTGGAAGAACAGCCTAAGAAGGCAGATGATGGCACTACTCCAGAACAATTTGGGGTACAAAATGTCTACATTAAGGATATCTCTTTTGAAACACCTAATTCACCACAAATTTTTATGGAATCGTGGAAACCACAATTAGAAATGGAGATATCTAATGATATTAATACCTTGCAAGACGATATCTATGAAGTAGTCTTAAATCTCACCGTTACTGTCAAAGTCGGGGAAAAAACAGCTTTCCTTGTTGAAGTACATCAAGCCGGTATTTTTGCTTTGAAAGGATTTGCTAAAGAAAAACTATCCTATATGCTCAATAGTTATTGTCCTAATATTTTGTTTCCTTATATTCGTGAAACTATTTCTAGTTTAGTGACTCGGGGCGGATTTCAGCCATTCTTTTTGGCACCAGTCAATTTTGATGCCTTATATAATCAACGACTTCAGCAACAAAAACAAGAAAAAGAAGGCGAAAAAATTACTATCAATTAACTTAATATGATGCCTTTTTACCACTGTTAATGATTTCACTCCAACCTATTTTAGTGCTGGGTGCTGGTTCATGGGGAACAGCACTCGCAATGGTACTGGCTCGTAACGACAACAAAATTTGGCTTTGGGGTAAGAATTCCGAGCATGTTCAACAGATGAAAACAGCACGGAAAAATACCCGTTTTTTACCAGACACATCCTTTCCAAAAACTTTACAACCCATTGCCAACCTTGAAGAATATGTACCACAAGTCACTCATATTCTAGTGGTAGTTCCCAGTCATGGTTTTCGTGAAACGCTCAATAAAATTGCTCCCTATATTACCACCCAAACCCGTGTATGTTGGGCAACCAAGGGACTAGAAAATAATACGGGTTTACTACTACATCAAGTGGCAGAACAAGTATTAGGTAAGGAACGGTTATTGGGAGTTTTGTCAGGGCCATCATTTGCGAAAGAAGTTGCGGCAGGATTACCAACTGCTGTTACAATAGCATCGCATTCCTCTCAATATGCTCAGGATTTAGTGAATCTCTTCCATAATCACAATTTTCGCCCCTATACCAGTACCGACATGATTGGAGTACAAGTAGGGGGAACCGTAAAAAATGTGATGGCAATTGCAGCCGGAATTGCAGATGGTTTAGGTTTTGGAGCTAACACCCGTGCTGCCCTCATCACACGTGGTTTAGCAGAAATGGTACGCTTTGGTATCGCATTAGGTGGACAACGTGAAACTTTTATGGGATTAGCAGGTTTGGGAGATTTAACGCTCACCTGTACAGACAATCAGTCACGTAATCGTCGTTTTGGTTATGCGTTAGCGCAGGGCAATGATATAAATCAAGCACAAACTCATATTGGGCAAGTTGTTGAAGGAGTTAGGGCTGCTTATGAAGTAAGCCGTTTATCTCAACAATTGAAGATAGATATGCCGATTGTTGAACAAGTTAATAATGTGTTGCAAAATGTGTGTACTCCCCGAGAGGCGGTTCAAGCTTTATTATCGCGTCAACCTAAACCAGAACTTAGCTCTTAGTAACCTGCTATCCGTTTTCGTTAGCCAGTTATCAATTATTTACTAAAAGCGACTAGTACATTGTCAAGAAACTTTTGTCTGGTAAATTTTTATTTTTATTTATAAAATAGTTATTTAGCTATTAACCTGTCAAAATAAATATTGAGAAAGTACTAGTATCACCTCAAAAGTTTGTTAAACCTCTTCACTTTTGCCAAGAATAAAACTTTTCTGAACTATAACTGCCTCACCAAAATTTCTCAAAACGACTTCTATTTACAAAAACCATCCACTAAATACTTGTCCAACGTCTATAAATCAATCTTTATCCGATATATTGATAACTGATAACTGAACAAGATGAATCTCAACTTCCTTGAATTTGAAAAACCAATTGCAGAACTTGAAGCTAAAATTGAAGAACTACGCTATGTGAGTAATAACAATGAAATTAATATCAGT
Source organism: Candidatus Parabeggiatoa sp. HSG14 (assembly GCA_030378085.1). GTDB lineage: Bacteria > Pseudomonadota > Gammaproteobacteria > Beggiatoales > Beggiatoaceae > Parabeggiatoa. The sequence goes on along the minus strand of JAUCGK010000058.1, from coordinate 18,903 downwards.
GATGAAATTTCTCGTTTGCAACTCAAAAGTCAAGAATTAACCCGCTCAATTTTTTCCTCTTTAACCGCTTGGCAGATATCTCAGCTTGCAAGACATCCACAAAGACCTTATCTGCTTGATTACATTAAACTTATTTTTACCGATTTTGAAGAACTGCATGGTGATCGTGCTTTTAGCGATGATCAAGCTATGATTGGAGGATTGGCACGGATTGAAGGCCGTCCTGTCATGATCATTGGCCAACAAAAAGGTCGCGAACTTAAAGAAAAACTACAACGTAATTTTGGTATGCCACGTCCAGAAGGCTATCGAAAAGCCTTACGCTTAATGAAAATGGCTGAACATTTTCAAATACCTATTCTCACATTTATTGATACTGCTGGGGCTTATCCTGGTATTGATGCTGAAGAACGGGGACAAAGTGAAGCTATTGCTCGTAATTTATATACGATGTCAAGTTTAAAAACACCTATTATTTGTAATATTATTGGTGAAGGGGGTTCTGGCGGTGCATTAGGAATAGGCGTAGGTGATAAAATATGTATATTGGAATACAGTACTTATTCTGTTATTTCCCCTGAGGGCTGTGCATCCATTTTATGGAAAAGTGCTGAAAAAGCTCCATATGCAGCAGAAGCATTGAATATGACATCGAAACGTCTTAAAGAACTCGGTTTAATAGATATCATTATTCCTGAACCTTTGGGAGGCGCACATCGTGATATTGAAAAAATGGCACAAACCTTAAGTACTTCTTTGCAAGAAAATTTGAAAGAATGTGATCCAATACCCCTTGATGAATTGGTAGAAGCCCGTTATCAGCGTTTTATGCAATTTGGGAATTATCAAGAAGGGTAATCAATAATTGAAAATTTGGAAAATTCTTAGAGCTTGGAAAAGTGAAGCTCTGCGTTGAGGGACACCAAGTGTCCCTTTTTTTTACCTAAGTTACTTTATAAAACCACGATTTATTATTCTGATGTTACGCACTGCACTTCCAAAAGTAGAGACAGGCCGTGTGTCTCTACGGGAGTGCAAAATTTATTTTGCACTCCAGTTTGGAAGCCATCTACGTAACATCAGTGAATAATAAAATCAATCAATGACTTAGGGTATTTATTTTATAAGGAGTTTTTTTGTGGATTTAATAACATCCATATTTTTTGTTTTAGGATTTGTTTTATTAGGCGTTGGTGCTGATTTATTAGTACGAGGCTCAGCAAATTTAGCTGAAACCCTTGGAATTTCAAGGTTGGTAGTTGGTCTCACCATCGTTGCATTTGGTACCAGTGCGCCAGAATTAGCCGTTAATATACAATCAGCATTCGCAGATAAACCAGACTTAGCAGTGGGTAATGTGGTAGGTAGCAATATTCTCAATATTCTATTAGTTTTGGGAGTCGCGGCTCTCATAACACCATTAGGTATTCATAAACGATTGATTCGATTGGAAGTACCTTTGATGATAGGCGCATCAGTTCTGTTACTCTTTTTAGCTTATGATGGATTACTCAATCGTTGGGAAGGATTATTTTTATTTACTTGTATTGTGTTTTATACAATTTTTGCGATTAAAACTACCCGTCAAACCGCTGAACAACCCAAAAAAGATAATTTCAAACCTATAAAAAATGGTTTTATTCATATCCTCATGCAAATTTTTTTGGTTATTGTAGGGCTAGGATTATTGGTACAAGGTTCAAACTGGTTAGTTGATGGTGCGGTAGAATTGGCAAGACATTTTGGAATCAGTGAATTAATTATTGGTTTGACTATTGTATCAATTGGGACTTCTTTACCAGAGTTGGCAACAGTTATTGCCGCCAGTATGCGAAATGAACAAGAACTTGTCGTGGGCAATGTTGTTGGTAGTAATCTATTTAATATCTTGATGGTACTTGGTTTAACAAGTTTAATTGCACCAAGTGGTATTGCAGTTTCTCACGAAGTCATCGTATTTGACATGCTTATTATGATAGCAGTAGCATTCGCTTGTTTACCGATATTCTTCTCAGGTTATCGGATTGAACGTTGGGAAGGCGGATTATTTTTAGCCTATTATGTGATTTATATGCTGTACTTATTTTTAAAGGCAACAGCACATCCCTTATTACACACATTTAATTCAGTAATGCTTTGGTTGATACCAATAACGGTTATAATGCTGCTGGTTATTGTGTGGAAATCTCGGAAAAAAGTACACCAAATAAAGTAATGAATAATGCTGTAAGACTCGATTATCAAGTTTTTTATTGTGACAATAAAACTCAAGAGTGAGATGCGAACATCGCATCTCTACATATTTATGGAATTTGGTAGAGACGCAATGCTTGCGTCTATCGCTTAATAATCATCAATTTTTTAAAAACTTGATAGTCGAGTAAGAGGTTTCAAAAAAACATGCCCTTTACCTTCTTTAGATAAGCTATAACTTCCAACTGTTTTATATATAGACGTTCAGATAAATAGTTTCACAAATCAAAAAAATTATTGCTGATTTTTCAATAAGTTAAAATATATCAGTGTGAAATTATTTACCTGAAAAACTATAGGATGGGTTTTCTTCATTGTTATACACCAGTCAAAATGAGCAGCTGCTTGCATGTAAGTGGATAAGCTGCGCGTCATCCACCGTTCTGGTGGTTTGGTGTATGACGCTGTCGCTTATACATCCTATGTCAAATCAAATACTTAAATACTTATATATAACAATAATGGGGTTCGCTATAGTGAAATTCACCTGGCTTTAGATATTTTCCATCCATTTTTTCACTGATTTCTTCAGCACCCCAATTGGCTGGATAAATTCCCAAATTTACCGCACAATATAAAGTATTTCCAATCAATTGTTTGTTTGACATAACCATGTTTTATCGGATTATAATGAATATAATCAATATGTTGACGATTCATCCATTGCGAATAACATGTTCCCAAAAACGCCGTTGTCAAATACCCCGTTCTCCCTTTTTTATAATGCTGATTTAATTTGTCGCCAACGCATAGAATAATTACCATCATTAGTTGGTAACTGATGTTACGCACTGTACTTCAAAAGTGAATACCAGAGTAGTGCAAAATGAAATTTTGCTGATTGTAACAGATTTTGGGGATACCCCCCTAACCCCCCGTACACGGGTGGAACCAAACATCATTTGACACTTTGCTTTAATTTTTCTATTTTGGGACTTCCCCCTGTGTACGGGGGGTTAGGGGGGTGTCCTCAATTTTGCACTCCAGTTTGAAAGCTATCTGCGTAACATCAGTTGGTAAGAAATATGCACGAAATAAAATCGACAACTAAACCTGGTTTTCAAAACCTGTCAGGTTTGACTCAATAGTTGGGTAAATTATTTCTTGCTGTAAAAAAATCTGTGATACGTAGAGACGCACGGCTGTGTGTCTCTACTTCATGATAAATATTGGATTTATCACAGGAAAGTTTACAGCAAGAATTATTTCATGCCCTAAAGTAGTTACGGTAAAATTAAAACACAATGAAGATGTTCTGGTAAAATAATAGCCGTATCAATTTTAAAAGTTGGAATTAGCACTTTGCGTAACATCAGGTAAATAAGATTATTTGGAGGAAATAAATTATTATGTTAAAAAACATGAAAATTGGCACTAAGCTCGCTATCGCTTTTTTGATGATAGCATTCATCTTCATTATTGCAGGTGTTGTTTTTTTGCTCGAAAGCCAGTATGCACTTTCAGAAAGTGCTTTTAGACAACTTGAGAGTACCCGCGCAAACAAAAAAGCCCAAGTCAATGCATTTTTTGCAGAACGCAAGAATGACATGCATATGCTTGTGGAAACTGTCGCACTTTTTAGGCAAAATACCTTTCAAAAGCTTGAGTCAGTGCGAGAAAGTAAAAAATTCCAGTTGGAACAATACTTTCATGAACGTTTGAATGATGTCACACTTGCTTCGCAAAGTGTTTCAATTTTGCAAGCTTTGTCACAATTTGAGGCAGCAGTGAAAGATAAAGAGTCAAGTGAAGCTGTTGAGAAGAAATTTGATGTTAAACTGAAAAAGTTCATGGAAAACCATGGCTATTACAATTTGTTTCTGATTGCTAAAGATGGCCAAATTGTTTACTCAGCTTCTAAAAATGCTGAAATTGGTAAAAATGTACTAAGTCGTGAATTCAAAAATGGCCCATTGAATCGTGTTTTTAAAAAAGGTTCCAAAGGGTTAACCATTCAGGATTTTGCGCCCAATGTCTTATTAGACGAGAACCAACATGTTGCCCTTTTTGCAGCTCCTGTTTTTCAAAATGGTGAATTCATCGGGGTTTTGGTGTTGTGCATACTGCCAGACCAAATAAATAGCATTGTGCAGCAGCATCATGAGCTAGGAGAAACTGGGGAAGTTTACTTGGTGGGCAAACTTTCAGGCCAGATTAGCTATCGTAGTGATAGAGTGGTTAAGGATAAAGGTAAAAATATAATCGGTGTTGAAAAAAACGGCAAGGATATTACTAAAGCCTTAGCTGGAGAATCTGCTACTCAAATGAAAATCGGTAGTACTGACAATGTCGAGATAACCAGTTATGCACCACTAAAAATTCCTGACTTAAAGTGGGCTATTATGGTGACTATTGGGTTAGAAGAAACGCTCACGCTTAAATTGGTAGACAAGCAAGAAGATTTCTTCACCCAATATATTACCCAATATGGTTATTATGATGCTTTTTTGATCTATCCGCAAGGGCGAATATTTCACACGGTTATGAAAGAGCAGGACTACAACACCAACATCATTACTGGCATGTATGCTAATTCTGGGCTTGGTCAATTGGTGAGAGAAGTATTAAAAACCAAAACTTTCGGTATCAGTGATTTTTCGCCTTACGCACCCAGTCACGATGAACCGGCTGCTTTTATTGCTTTACCTCTGATTGTTGATAATGCTGTGGCAATGGTGGTGGCTCTACAGATAAATGATGCTAAAATAGACAAATTTATGCATCAACGTGATGGGATGGGTAAGACGGGTGAAGCCTACCTGGTTGGTAGCGATAAACTGATGCGTTCTAACTCTTATCTTAATCCCGTGACTCATTCGATAAAAGCTTCTTTTTTCAATCCTGTTATGGGTAGTGTTGATACTGAAGGAAGTCGTGCTGCGTTAGCTGGCAACACTGATACCAAAATTATTCAGGATTACCGCAATACACTCGTTTTGTCGGCCTATACTCCCATTAAGGTGGGTAACACAATTTGGGCACTCATTGTTGAGATAGACAAGGCAGAAGCTTTCGCGGCGGTGACCAAACTTAAATGGTGGTTAGGCATTATTATTTTGATGGGTATAATCATTATTATTAGTATTGCTCTGTTGATTATCCGAAGTATCAAACGGCCTTTGAGTTATTTAGTGGATATTTCTCAACTCATTGCAGCAGGTAATTTGAATAATGACATTGTTGTCACTGGTAAAGATGAAATTGGTCAACTATTACAAGCTTTTGTTGATATGCAAGCCAAATTGCATAGCATTATATCATCAATTCAACAAGCAGCAGAAATAGTAGATGCCTCCGCTGAAGAAATAGCGCAAGGTAATATTAGCCTGAGTCAACGCACTGAACAACAAGCGGCCTCATTAGAAGAAACCGCAGCCAGCATGGAAGAAATGACCAGCACAGTGCAGCAAAATTCGGATAATGCTAGAATGGCAAATCAGTTAGGGGAAAATGCAAGAGACAAAGCAAGCAAAGGGGGGGATGTGGTGGGTGCTGCTATCAGTGCCATGACTGAAATTAACACAAGCAGTAAAAAAGTCACTGAAATCATTAGCGTTATTAATGAGATTGCTTTTCAGACAAATTTGCTTGCTCTCAATGCAGCGGTAGAAGCAGCTCGTGCGGGTGAACAAGGACGGGGATTTGCGGTAGTCGCTTCAGAAGTGCGTAATTTAGCTCAACGCAGCGCATCGGCATCTAAAGAAATTAAGGGATTAATTCAAGATAGCGTTACTAAAGTAGAAGAAGGCACTAAACTGGTTAACGACTCTGGTAACACACTAGGAGAAATTGTCAATTCGGTGAAAAAAGTCAGCGACATCGTTTCTGAAATTGCCGCTGCTTCAGTGGAGCAATCTGCTAGTATCAACCAAGTCAATAAAGTGGTTTCGCAAATGGATGAAATGGTGCAACAAAATGCGGCGGCAGTGGAAGAAACGGCAGCAGCTAGTGAATCCCTCAAAGAACGAGCACGAAATTTGAAAGAACAAGTGGTGTTTTTCAATGTTGGTAAACAGGCATTGTTAGCAAAAACGAGCAAAAATCCGTCTGTCAAAAAACGAGCAACCAAACCTCGTCAAACAACTGACAAAAACGTTAAAAATGAATATTCAGTTCCCCCTTCTAGCTCTCATGATAATAATTGGCAGGATTTTTAAGTACAGATATTTAGTGCTTGAAATTAGGTGAATAAACAGTAATGTTGTGGCGGAAACTTTTTGAACAAGCACAACGCAAAGGAAGGAGAGATATTGAAATTCATTTGATGACTCAAGGATTACAAGATAACCATGTAGCCACTAATATTGATACTTTAGTTAGTAGAGAAAATTTGGGGAGATTTCAAGGTTTTTTAATCTTTACCGAGTATCAGAAGTTTAGAATATCAAGATAAAGCTTAGATTTCCCGCCAAATGCTTTAATTTAAAAAATATGAAATGCTTGTGCGGAATGTCGGATGATATTATGATGTAATAAGAATTAAAGGGCAAGATATTTTTAATTGCAATACGAGCACATTAGCCTTTTTTGCAGGTATTCTCTTCATTCAACAAGCAAAGGATTTTTGTTAAGAATTATAACTAAATAATCATGAAAATTGAAAAACTTCACTTAGAAAATATTGGGGTATTTAATAACCTTGATTTAGAATTTCAATCTTGTGGACAACCTGGTAAAAAAGCTGAAATCCATATTTTTACTGGCGCAAATGGGAGTGGAAAAAGTACTTTGCTATATGCTTTAGCAGGGGCTTTAGCAGGACCATTTCAACAACCGATGCATACAGAACTTATCTTTCAAAGATTTCATCATTCAAACCCGAATGCTTTCGTTGAAGTCTTATTTGAAAATAAACAAGTTATCAACTATAGCATTACAAAGCGTCAAAAAAAGAGCTATTTTACAGATTTTCCTTTAATAAAAGGAGAAATTCCTCGTTATTTGGGAATTTCTCATGCTTATGCGAGTTCAAATCAAAAATCGGTTGATGACTTTATAAATAACTTTATACAGGGTCAAAAATTTTCCCCTGATGCTAATAAACAAAAAGGGAAATCTTTTGCAGCTTTTGCCTATTCTGGTAATCGAACATTAAATTCCCTAGACGAACTTACTATTGAAGAAAAGGACTGGAATCCTTATGACAACGGGCTTTCCTTTTTGGAAACAGCAAATTCTGAGCAAATTATTCAATCTATTGCTGTCCAAAAAATGAAACAAGCAATAGAATTTAGCCAAAATAATCAAGAAACTGCACAACAATACAATTTTGTTGTTCAAATCATTGAAAAAGCCATTAAAGATGTTGTTGGTTGGGACATTAAATTTAAACTGGAAGCAAAACCTTTCAGTCTTTTTCTTGAAATTAATCAAAGGGTTTTAGAATTTAACGTACTTCCTGATGGTTTAAAGTCGATTATTAGTCTGATTGCTGATCTCATTAGACGATTAGATAAAATCGTTTGGATTGACGATTACAATGTTTTAGAACATTCTTTTATTTTATTGCTTGATGAGATTGATATTCATCTACACCCCGCTTGGCAACGTAAGGTGTTGCCGGTAATCCAAAAGATATTTCCCAATGCCCAGATTTTTGTCTCAACGCATTCACCTTTTGTTGTTGGTTCGGTTAGTGATGCTTATGTGTATTCATTTAAATTAACCGAAAATGTATCAATTCTGGATAAAGTAAAACCTTCTCAAGCTGGGAATAGCTATTCCTTGATTTTAGAAACTATTTTTGGTGTTGAAGAATCTTTTGATGAAGAGACAGAAACACAATTTCGTCAATTTTATCAATATCGAGATGACATTATGCAAGGGGATGACAACAAAATAGAACAATGGTTGCAACTTGCTCGTAGTATGATGGAAAAAGGCATAGAAGTCGCTGATATTGTTGGGATGGAATTACGTCAAATGTCACGTATTTTAGGAAAGGATTTATCCCTATGATGAAATTTACGCGCCCCAAAAGGCCTGGCTATTTGGACAATTACAAAGTATGGGGAAGAGAATATGCTAAAAAGAAAAAGGAATATATTGAAAAGAAAAGGAAAACACCAGCAAAATGGAACAAGAAAATTAAACAATGGGATCAACTAAAATGCGATTTAGCAAAATTAACAGTAGATCATTGTTCCTTTTGTGATAGTTATCCATTAGTTGCTAAACATAAACAAACAGTCGAACATTTTAGGCCGCGAAGCATTTATCCCAAATTAACTTTTGTCTGGCATAATCTTTTTTTAAGTTGTGAAATTTGCCAAAAAAAAGGAGATAGATTTAGCGAAAAATTACTCAAACCTGATGCAGTAGGATACGATTTTTATCGTTATTTTATCATTAATTTTAAAACTGGTGAAATTGAAATTAATACTCGGGCTTCAAAAGAAGATCAAGAACGAGCTAAAATAACAAGGATAATGTATGGTTTGAATAATTATGACAGACCAAAAGCACGATCTGACTATTACAGTCAGATCAGACATCAGAAAAAGAAAATTAATCATATAGATGATTTATCTTATCGCTTTATGTTTGATGTTAAATAAATAGTGGCTAAACGAAAATCCTTTCCTGTTGTTTCGTTCATTATAAACGAATTCCAGAAACGCTTACCAATCTGAGTGTCGGGAAATCTACTGTGTTCAATTCCTGAAATAACAAAAGTAAGTGAGCGTAGAGTCAATGCCATTAAGTTAAGGATTTTGGGGTAACCACAAGGGATTACCCCTACAAATCATCTTATGATATAGGGACAATCCTTTATGCTTGCCCTTAACTTAATGGCAGAGAGGGTTACTGGAACTATAGTGAAACCCAGCATTCCATGCTTGCTATTTCGTTTTTAAAAAGGGAGATACCGATGATTCGGGACTTGGAAATTAAACCTGATAAGGTTCTAATTATAGCGTTTTCCGATTGCGTCAAGCACAAATCCCCTCCTTAATTAAAGTGGGGATTTAAGGGAGGTATATTTCAGAAATAAGGGAAACGTCATAGCAATAACTTGATAACTATAATGGAAAAAATTTTAAAAAATACACCCAATGATATTGGTTATAATTGGCAACAGATTTTTGACATTGCTTTACGCCATAAACGAGAAATTGTATTAGCACATATTATCGCTCTCTTCGCTGTGATTTTAAGTGTACCAATTCCATTGCTTATGCCTTTATTGGTTGATGAGGTATTACTTGAACAACCAGCAACTTTAGTAAATTTTGTGAATGGGTTATTTCCTACGAACTGGCATGGACCAATTCTCAGTATCACTTTTATTGCGCTAGTTGCCTTATTGCTGCGTGTCATAACGTTAGGTTTAGGCGTTTGGCAAACGCGCCAATTTACTATTATTGGTAAAGAGGTCGTGTATCGTATTCGTAAGGATTTAATTGTTCGTCTTCAACGTGTGTCAATGGCAGAATACGAAACATTAGGCAGTGGACAAGTGATTTCTCATTTCGTAACCGATTTAGACACGCTTGATCAATTCATTGGTGTCAGTATCAGTAAATTTTTAATCGCTATTTTAACGATTATTAGTATTGCTATCGTCTTAGTGTGGATGCACTGGCAACTGGCATTATTTATTTTGCTCATTAATCCTCTGGTTATTTACAGCACAATTTCTTTAGGCCACAAAGTAAAGGAATTAAAGAAAAAAGAAAATAATGCTTATGCAATTTTCCAACAAACCTTAACCGAAACTCTAGAAGCTATTCAACAAATCCGCGCTTATAACCGCGAAAAGTATTATTTAGGGCGAGTCACCGACAGTGCAAAAAAAATTAAAAATCATGCCACTGCCTATGCATGGAAAAGTGATGCAGCAGGACGCCTATCCTTTTATGTTTTTCTTTTTGGTTTTGAAATGTTTCGCGCCATTAGCATGTTAATGGTGGTATTTTCAGATTTGACGATAGGGCAAATGTTTGCTGTATTCGGTTATTTATGGTTTATGTTAGCTCCCATGCAAGAACTCATCAATATCCAATATAGCTATAACAGTGCTCAAGCAGCTTTACAGCGTGTCAATAAATTGTTTACTCTCTCGTTTGAACCCAAATATCCACATACATACAATCCGTTTGACAATCAAGCGACAACAACGATCCGTTTAGAAAATATTTGCTTTTCCTACAATCAACAGGATCAGATACTTGATCATATATCATTAGATATTAAAGCGGGAGAAAAAGTGGCTTTTGTTGGTGCCAGTGGAGGTGGCAAAACAACTTTAGTACAAGTTGTACTTGGTTTATACGCGCCTCAATCAGGAACAATCTATTTTAATGATATTCCCGTTAACCAAATTGGTATGGATATTGTGCGTGAACATGTTGTCACTGTGCTACAACATCCCGATTTATTCAATGATAGCCTTCGCATGAATCTCACATTAGGACGTAAACTTTCTGATGAACAACTTTGGCAAGCATTGGAAATCGCGCAATTGAGCGAAACCGTCAAAAATATGGAAGATGGCTTAGATACTTTACTTGGACAACGTGGAGTACGTCTTTCAGGAGGACAACGACAACGAGTAGCTGTTGCAAGAATGATATTAAATGATCCGAAAGTTGTGATTTTAGATGAAGCCACATCTGCCCTAGATACCAAAACGGAAGGTTTATTGCATACCGCTTTAAATGATTTTCTAAAAAACAAAACCACAATTATCATTGCCCACCGTTTAAGTGCTGTTAAACAAGCGGATCGTGTATTTGTTTTTGAAGAAGGACAAATTATTGAAGAAGGACACCATGACCATTTAATCCTTGAAAATGGATTATATGCAAAATTGTATGGGAGTCAGATTCCAAAATAAATTAGGAGAAAAATTATGAGTGAGCAAACCCCTTTAGAAAAAGAAGATATCTATCCTTCCCCTCTCAAGGAACAAGATTTGGAAGATCAGGACTTAAAAACGCTCCGCAAGGAAGTGGAAACCAAAGCAAGGGAGGCTATTGATTGGTATATCAAGCGTAAAAGGACTAAATCCACGGGTTCAAAAGTGCTACGCATCAGTGCAATTTTGTTCATTTTTGTTGGGGCATTGTCACCCATCTTGCAAGGAATAGATTGGTTAAAACTTCAAGATTGCCAATATGGTTACATTGCTTTAGCACTGGCAGCGACTTGTGTGGTTATTGACAAATTCATGGGTTTTTCTTCTTCGTGGATGCGTTACATGACAACAGCTATCGTGTTGCAAAAGGCGTTAGTTGGTTTCCAAACAGATTGGCTCTTGTTGTGGACAGAAGTCAACGATGACACACCTACTGTAGAACAACGGAAAAAGCTGCTATATTGCATTAAGAATTTTCGTTTGAAGATAATCTCTGAAATTGAACGAGAAACCCAATTGTGGACTCATGAATTTCAAAATAATTTGTCTCAAATGGAAGTTGTTACTAAAAACCAACAAGAAACTCAACGGCCCGGTATCATTGATCTCACTGTAACCAATGGTAATCTCGCCGAACAAGGCTTAACTGTGGTTATAAATGGTGTTGCAGTTGCACTTATGCGAGGACAACAACTTAAAATAGGACATATATTGCCAGGACAACATGATGTGCGAGTACAGGGTGTAGTCGAAGGAAGAGAAGTACAAGCTTCTGGTGTCGTTAACATGATAACGGGTACAATTGCAGAATTAAAATTGTCATTGCCAGTCAGCCAGCCAGAAAAATAAACTTAAGGGAGAACCAAAAAATAAATTATCCTATCCAACACACCCCTAACCCCTCTCAAGACTAATCTTTACCCAAAAGTAGGTAAACTTATTGAAATCAATAGGTTTTTCCCCATCGTTCCCAAGTTTTACTCTCATCGTTATACATATAGCGTTTTCCGATTGGATAAAGTACAACCTCCCCTAAATCCCTTCCTTAATTAAAGAGGGGACTTGTACCTGACGCAATCGGAAAACGCTATAAATATTTAAGTATTGGATAAAGTACAACCTCCCCTAAATCCCCTCCTTAATTAAAGCTAATCTTTACCCACAAGTACCCTAAAATTATTTAATCGTATAAATAGTAAGGTTATAGAGAGTCGTAACACCCATGAAATCCAAGCACGAGGACAAATTTTTGCCAGTTTCCTTTTAGAGTGATATCTCCCTATAACAAAAACCTATTGATTTCAATAGGTTTACCTACTTGTGGGTAAAGGTTAGTTAATTTAAGGAGGGGATTTAGGGGGAGGTTGTACTTTATTTAAACGCTATAATACAATAGTACAACGAATGGGAGTACAACGAATTTAAAAAAAACAACGAATTTAAAAAAATAGCTGTACTTCGGATTTAAAACCTGACAGGTTTTTAAAACCTGTCAGGTTTGGCTTAATGAATTGATAATAAATAACAAATTAAAAAAAGAGTAGAAATTCGTTGTTGTTGTTTAAATTCGTTGTACTCAACTCCAATCCAAAAAAATTAATCCAGATTATTGATACAACACGCCCAATAGCGTTTATCGTCCTTATAGCAGCCACCGGTCCATTCGTAACCTTGATTTCTCAGAGATTTATTCTGAAAATGAGTCATAGGGCCAGAACCATCTGGACATTGCAAACTTTTACCATTCCATTTCAAATCCCATCGACTATCCTTATGTCCAAGTAAAGAGTTATGCGGGTGTGTTCCGCCAACAGCAACGGTGATGTCTGTATAATTCCCAAGTGTTCTAAGATACCCATGCTCTTCAAAAGCAATACGTGAACGGGGATAAGCGTATTTTAGGGATAAAGCTTCCATAAATATGCAGAGGTGATAGCCGGTTTCACAGACAGTGCCTTGACCAAATTTATTGTCCTTAGCTGTTGCTCGAACTTCTGCTATCGTATACTTTTTAGCAGAGGCTTTGAGGACAGGTTTAGGATTTCGTGCATCCATGATTTGCCAGTTTATGCCATTACACAGTCTGGCATAAGTGTCATCAAAAGCGATTTGGCCTTTTTGTTCAGCGGAGCAATTTTCGGTGTTGGCGGGTAACTTTTGATTAGGCAGTTTTTGTTTGAGTTGCTCAAGCTCGATTTTGAGGTTTAGGTTTCCTGTTGCCAGTTCATCAATTCGATTTTGCTGTGCATCAAACACCCTTTGAAAACACCGAAACACATCCATCGGGGTTTGTTTACTCCCCACATCCGGGGGTAAACAGTTTTCTCCCCCATAACTTACATTGACACTCACTGCGAGTAAGATGGTGGTTATCAGTTTGGTACGTTTTTTCAATTTAAGGTCTCCTTATGGTTGGTAGATAATATAATAGTACAACGATTTAGTTTACTGTTTTACCTGTTTTGGCATCTATCTTGATTCTTTTAATAAATTGGGGATGTAAATGGTCAAAATCGTTATCGGTTGTCATTAGCCATGCTCCCAAGGTTGTTGCTGTTGCGGCAATCCATAAGTCATTCTGTCCCAGTGGGCGAGCTGGTTTTATTATATTTCCAGAAAAATAGTCGATTTGAGCATAATTATTAGCAAGGCTAGGTCCACTAATGTCAACAATGACTACAGCTCCCAATAGGGTATTCAAGTTAGCTATTTTCTGTTCACCCCAGCAAAATTTTAGCGAGAGCGCATACATTTCGCCAACAGTAATATAAGAGATAAGATTATGGTTTGGACTGCTAATGAGTTTATAATCAGATTCCAGTTGTTGACTCACAATATTTTTACGAATGAGTTGTAAAATAATATTGGTGTCTAGCAAGATGGGTGCATCTACAGGAATCATGATAATTCCTCTAATGCTTTAATAACTTCTTCATCGGTTTCATCTCCCGGCCATTTTCCGACTATGGCATTTAGCCCCCGCTTTGCTTTGAAATTATTCATATTGAAAGGGGGATGGAGCGGTGTTGGTATTCGTCCCCATATTTCTAAATCATGTCCTTTCGCTATGGTGATTTGTGCTGCTTCAAGGATAAGTGGAGTACCTTCAACAGTAAAATGTATTGTGCCAGAAACGACTACATTTTTTCCTAATAGCGTTGATAACGTTTGTAAATCAATGGCTTTAGCAAAACCGTTAATAGGATATTGTATTTCAGCTGTGATTAAGGTAAAAGTATAATCACTGAGTCTTACTGCTTCCAATCTGCCAGCTACTCTGACTTCACGATGTGGAGCTAGATTCAATTCATTAAAAATTTGCTCCCTGGTTATTTCTGCTACAAAAGCAAGGGCTGCTTGTATTGCTTCCTGATTTAAGGAAGGGTAATTTTTTAGAATCTCATCTGATGTCAGCCCTTTTGCTAAATCTTCAAGTACCATAGATACCATAAGTTGAGTATCCTTAAAGCAAGCTTTACCTTTACAAACAAAAGGATCAGCAGTAATATAGTTTTGCCAATTCATAATATTCCCTCTTTAAATTATACTCCAAACATTCAAATTTTCGGATTTAAAACCTGACAGGTTTTTAAAACCTGTCAGGTTTGGCTCAACGAATTGATAATAAACAACTCATAAAAAAATAGTATAAATTCGTTGTTGTCTTTTAAAATTCGTTGTACTCTATATTAATGTCTTCTTATGGTAGATAGTCATACAAAATCGTTTTTAGTCAGGCTATCTATACCTACTTATTTCTCAAGTAGATAAGATATAGGATGGGAATAGCTATTGGGCAGATCATTCCAATTATAGCCGGTAGAAGCATAAATATGTAGATAATGTTCCGCATTTCCAGCATTATCAGGTTGAGAAGTATTCCAACGTGTATAACCCCAAGGTTCTCCCGTCACCCAACGCCAATTGCCTTCATCCTTTTCATCAGTAGCACCTATCCAAATGTTAGCATCTGATAATAAAGAATCACCTAACATCTTTTGAATAAAAAACCATTCCGCTTCACTGGTGATAGTTGCCAAATATCCGCCCCGTTTTTCAGCATCCGCTTTAGCTTCGTGCCAAGTAAAATTACCTTTAATTACTTCATAAACACGATCCGCTTTGGTATCAACAAGTTGTTGAATTTGTTCTTGCAAGGCTTGGATTTTATCTTGCTGTGCATCAAACACCCTTTGAAAACACCGAAACACATCCATCGGGGTTTGTTTACTCCCCACATCCGGGGGTAAACAGTTTTCTCCCCCATAACTTACATTGACACTCACCGCTAGTAAGATGGTGGTTATCAGTTTGGTACGTTTTTTCAATTTAATGTCTCCTTGTGGTTGGTAGATAGTCGTACATATAGTACAATGAAATAGTAGTCTACACGGGACGCTGGCGCGTCCTGACTGGATTTCCACACCGGCGCGTGACCAGAAAATCTGAACATCTATAGAGCATGGGAAAGAAAAGTAGATTATTTTTGCTGACTTTCTAATTCTTTCAAACGTTGTTCTAATTTAATACGCGCTTTGGTTTCTGCATCTGCGCGGGCTTCGGCTTCTTCTTTGGCTTTGGTTTCTATTTCAACGCGGGCTTCGGCTTTCTCTTTCGCTCTTATTTCTTTCAAGCGAGCGGCTTCGGATTCTTGAGCAGTCATTAACCATCCGCCTGTCAGGGCATTTTTTAATTTTAGATATTGTCCTTTGTTGTAAACACCAAATAAGACTTGAGTTGTGTCACTCAACAAATGGCCTTGATTGTCGGGTTTAATTGCTTGGTACTTACCATTTTCAAGTCGATAAGCCCAAACTTCATAATAAGGTTTAGCCTTTTCTGAGTGAGGATTAATAATGAAATACTCCTGTACACCTGCTTTTTCATAAATTCGCACTTTGTCGGTGTCATCTCCCGGGTAGGTTGGTGACATGACTTCAATCACAAGGCAAGGGCCTGTTCCTTCTTTAGATACTTTGAAAGTCCCTCTATCAGCTTCTTTATCTTTAAGATGTGGAACGACAGAAACATCGGGTGCTGGTTCTTCTAAGTTTGGAATACCCCATTGCATTTTTAAATCAAAAAACACACCGACTGTTGAATCATTCATATAGTGGTTTTTTAGTTGATTAAAAATATCAATGCTACATTGAGCATGTTTGACACGTTGAATCATCTGATCTCCTAATTGTGGATTAAGAAAGTCTTTAGCGGTTAAGGGGATTTTAGAGTAAGTTTCTTGACCATTTGGCAATTTTTTAATCACATAACGCCAACCGTAAGGAAATTCTTCTTTAGGAGTCGATGATTTGTAGACAGTTTGGTTTGGTGATGAGTATGCTTCAGGTGAACGTGCTTCAAGGGAATAAGACATGTTGGCTCCTTATAGCAATGGTTAATTATTATTTAATATAACTGGTGTTACGTACTGAACTTCTTAGCCTGGGGATAAATTCTTTGGTAAAAGCTTAAAAAACCTAAAGGTGACTGAAAAACCGCGCTTATAAACTTATATAGTTTTTAGGTATCTTCTCAAAAAGTGTGGGTAAACTCGCCCAAACCTGACAGGTTTTGGAAACCTGTCAGGTTTTTTCGTGAAATTATTTATCTGAACGTCTATATCAAGTTTTTTTCAGTGATTTTTCTGAACCTAGTTACACACTCAAAAAGTCCATTGGCAACCCTTTGGTGATACTGGTAACCATAACTTCTGCGCTTGATAACGGGACCAATGCCAGTCGCGCCAATCTTTCGATGCTCGTAAAACGGGATGAGTTTGAAGGTGATACCATAATTTACAGCGGTGTGGTTTTGGAATATTGGGTAATGCTTCTAACAAAGTAGGGATAGCGTCTGCACTTAAAGAAGTGGTATAAGTCGTATCAAATTCTTGTCCTACTTTTTTGGCATACATTAAGTTTGTTTTGACAATATGTGCATCTGGATTAAGAATAAGTAACCCACTAATAAAAACCATTGCTGTTAATACGGCTCCAAAAATGAAACGTTTTCGTTGTTCAAGTAACAACGTTATACTAAACCAGAGAAATAGTACCACCAACCATGCCATAAACACATTAGTATAAAAACGTAACTCGGTCAATCCATAGACATGAGTATACAAAGACATTCGGTATACTGCTGAAGTTTCAATAATCATCGTCATCACGACAATTAACATGGCTAATACTTGGAAAAGCTTTCTTTCCCAATAATGTTTAGGCCTATGCAACCAGTGCATTAAAAATAATAAGATTATCATCAACAATGCAACTATCACCAATTGGAAAAAAGCACGTCGTGCATAGTCTGCATAACTAGGCCCAAAAAAAGATTGTACGAGGATATCACCGGCAAAAAGATAAGTAAATTGCACCACAATAAAGCTTAAAAATAAAATGTTAATCGTTCCAAGGATTATTGTAATTTCGACAGTACCTAATTCCCACGTTGACAAAGGTGAAAAACCTTTATTAATCACTAAACCTTCCCTTAACACACCTCCACGTAATATTGCAGCAGTTATCCAGCCACTAATAATAAATGTGACCACTAACCACGCAATCGCTTTTCGACTCCAATTCCAATCCAATGTCTCTTTAACAGAGGCTTCAAAATAAGCATCAGATGCCATGAGCAATAAGCCAAATATAAGCACTAATGGTATGGTAATAGCATATCCTCTTAATACAGCGCGTCCAAATTGTCCCCAACGTTCTTGAACATCTGACCAGGGTACATCCTTATTGATTAATTCATAATAACTGGTGACGCAATATCTACCTAACCAATAAACATCTTGAATGGCTTCAGAGATATCAAGACGTTGTAATCTCCGTCGGGTTGCCAGCGTGAAGGCGAGGCTAATCGTCAAAAAAATACCCAATAAGCTAAGACTATTGAGTACTAATGAGTCACGCCACGCTAAACTCGTCAGAAAAAATAAACCACTGATTATCAAGGCGTATTCAAGATATCCCAAAGGGTGTTCCCCTAAGTATCTAAGGAGTAATAAACTGATTACTGATAATAAGCCAAATAAGACAATATTTAGTCCCCAAGTTTGACTGTTAAATAAAAATATGCCCACCACACCTAAGAGTAAGCAAGTACTTAGTGTGATGAGTGGGAGCATTCGTTTGATTGAGTGAGTGAAATGTATTGGGAGTTCTATCCTATCTATCATTGATTTTTCCTTTTATATCAATGTTATAATTTTGGACATTGAGCATTATTTTGTTAATTAAGAATTTAAGCTTTCTAATTATTGTGCAAAAACAAAATATAATTTTATCATAGATTTTATAACAACTTCAGCGTATTCACTTGTTATAGTTAACGAAAAATGAATTATTTATTATCCTTTTGAATGGAATAAATATTGGTACAATTATTACGATTATTGGCATTATCATTATGAAAAGTGACGCTGGAGCGTCACGAAACGCATTCCAACGCTGGAGCGTTGGAACGAGAGGCTGAGTAGTTATATTTAAATTTCATACAAATTATTTTTCTAAAAATCTATAGAAATGCGTAAAATAATCGTTAGGATAATTAATTTTTTTGGATATAAGGAACATGCACGAACTAAAATCGACATTCCATCGTTTTTGATAGATAGTCGTGATTTGATCGTAGCTCAACTCAATATCACTGCAAGCTATAGTTTTTCACATAAATAATTTCACACACCAAACCTGACAGGTTTTAGAAACCTGTCTTCGAGGTTAAAGTTTTTGCGCGCAAGAACTTTAACCTCGAAGGTTTTTTGAAGTTATTTTTCTGAA
>JAUCGK010000524.1 GCA_030378085.1 Candidatus Parabeggiatoa sp. HSG14 | reverse complement strand
ACAGGGGGAAGTCCCTAAATAGAAATAGCAAAGTGTCGAATGATGTTTGGTTCCACCCGTGTACGGGGGGTTAGGGGGGTGTCCACAAAATCTGTTACAATCAGAAAATTTTATCTTTTGCTAAAAATTTTACTAAGCCTCTAAATTTTATAAAAAATATCGTCTTTCCAGTTATAAATTAATAAATTATTTTTGAAATTTTAGCAATAGTAAGAACATTTTAACAGAAAGATTATTTATTTGTAATAATAATCAGAGTATTTTTACCGCAATAAATTTTTTCTGTTCCCCTTAGGAATGAGGATTCAATAAAATACGAAAGTTGAAACCTGACAGGTTTTTAAAACCTGTCAGGTTTAGCACCAAAATTTTGCAAATTATTAAATCCTCAATTCCTTAATACTCGATGTTCAAGTTTTTTAACCCTATATAACTACAGGGATTACTTATAATAAAGGATTTAGAGTGTGCGAAATGAATTGAGTCACTCTCTTTAATCCCATAATCAGGAGAAGAACTATGCCCTCACTGTCTTAAGAACTTTATCCTTTATTATAAGTAATCCTTGTAGTTATATAGCAAGAATAGAAAAACTTGAACTTGAGTTATACACAAGTAAAAAGTAGAATGAGTAGAATGCTCATGATCATTTGTCAGCATCTTGCTTCGCAATTTCTTTACATTTTATAGCAGTATTACGAAGTTTTTCCATTTCAAAGTTGTTAGCTAATTCTATAATCTTGTCTGCGAAAGTCTCTAGTTGTGTGTCAGATTCTTTCCATTGTTCTGCGAGTTCCAAAATACCAGTTATATCTCCTGTCATAGACAAATCAAATAAGTTAGAGGCTTGTTCTGTTGAAAGATTTATTTGTGGTTGTTCGCTAGTTATTGTTTGTTCTTTGACAATCACTTTCTCAGATGTTTTTTCATAAATCCACTCTAAAGTCAAATAATGACTTATTAATTCTAGCAAATCATCACCATGAATCGGTTTACCAATAAAATTATTACAGCCCGCTTTAAAACTTCCTTTGCGATGCTGCTCAAAAACGCTGGATGACGAAGCAATAATGGGTATTTCCTTTAGTTTAGGGATTTTCCGTATTTGACGAGTCGCTTCAAAACCGTCCATCACTGGCATCATTAAATCCATTATAATGAAATCAGGGTGTAATTCGCGGGCTTTGTCTAATCCCTCTTGTCCATTATTGGCTTCTATTATTTCAAAACCTAATGGTTCTAAAAAGTTTGCCAACATGGCACGGTTTTCCCATTTATCATCAATGACTAGTATCTGATAACTCCCTTCTTGCCGTTGGCATTTATCAGAATGGGGTGTTTTTGTTTTAGAATCAGAGGTTATTTCCCCCTCCTGCTGTTTATCAAAGATAGCCGTTTTAGTGTCAGAGGAAAGAGGAATTTTATAACCAATAATGACAGGCTTTTCTGCTGACTCGTCTTCAATCATGTCCGATACTGTGGGTAAATCTAGCATCATCCAAAATGTACTCCCTTGCCCCAAGGTGCTTTCAATATGGATTTCTCCCCCCATCATATCGACCAATTTTTTGGTAATAAATAAACCTAAACCAGTGCCTTGGGCTTTATAATTTGAATCGCCTGCTTGTTGGAAGGGTAAAAAAATGGTTTTTATTTCTTCTTCAGCAATCCCAATACCTGTATCTGTTACTGAAAAATGGATTTTATTATTGTCATCACTTACTTTAAAGCTAACCTCACCCTGTTCAGTAAATTTGATCGCATTGCTTAGCAAGTTAATAAGAATTTGTCGCAACCGTTTTTCATCAGCATATATTCCTGTTGGCAGATGTTTTGAAAATTCGTAAACAAAGGTAATTTCTTTTTGCCCAGCACGCATTTGGAATAATTCTGCAATGCTAATCAGAAACTTGTCAAAATAAAATGCGGTTGGAAAAATCTCTATTTTGCCCGCTTCAATTTTGGACAAATCCAAAATATCGCTAATCAAGGTTAATAAATATTCACCACTACGTTGAATAATAGCAATTCCTTCTTTTTGTTGTGTGTTTAAATTTTTATCCCGATTTAGGATTTGGGTATAACCTAAAATACCATTGAGTGGTGTACGAAGTTCGTGGCTCATATTTGCTAAAAAAGCACTTTTTGCCTTATTGGCTGCCAACGCCTGATCACGAGCTTCCGCAAGCTCAGCCGTTTTATCGGTGAGTTCAGTTGTACGCAGATCAACCATTTCTTCTAGATGAGCACGATAAAGGCTTAATTCTGTATCGCGTTTCTCGACTTTTACCAACATTTCGTTGAATCCATCCGTCAATTTACCCAATTCATCATCAACCCTCTTTTTTGCGCGGAGTGAATATCTTTTATGTGCCGATACCACTTTCATTGTCTTAAGCAAACTATAAATGGGAGTTGTGATAATACGTTGGAATCGGGAAGCTAACACAAATGCGAGTAATAAAGAAATGAAAAACAAGACAATCATAATGTTGATAGCATGGAACAAGCGTTTATCCAATTCTTGTAAATCTGACTTTATATGAACAGCACCAATTACGTTATCTTGAAATACAATTGGTTTCAAAATGTGTACATGTTCCTCATGAAAAGAATAGTGACTTTCGATTTTATTATTTTCCAGTACAGGTGTTTTATGAAGAGAATAATAGTCACTGATTGTCGTTAAGCTTTTATTTACCTGAGTTGCTAAGCCTTCTCTAAAATAACTGGCAAATAGAGTACCCTCTTTGGAAAAAATATTAGCCTGTATTACATGCGAATTGGCTTTTAATCCGACAATATTTTCCTCAGCCACAAAATTGTCTTGAAATATTAATCCTGCTGTGCTGTTGATTCCAACTAAGTCAGCCAAAACAAATAACTCTCGCACCATATTCCGGCGAGAGTTCAGCAAATCAGCCGTGACTAAAGTAGCTGATGCTAACAGCAAAACGATACCACTTGTGATTATAATAATAAATCTCAGTTTATTTTTAATAGATAGATGAGTGAAAATACGCATATTTTTTATCTATAGTTT
Organism: Candidatus Parabeggiatoa sp. HSG14; assembly: GCA_030378085.1. Taxonomy (GTDB): domain Bacteria; phylum Pseudomonadota; class Gammaproteobacteria; order Beggiatoales; family Beggiatoaceae; genus Parabeggiatoa. The sequence continues at coordinate 55 of JAUCGK010000524.1, read as the reverse complement.
TTATCATTAGGAATGAGAATTCAATAAAATACGAAAGTTGAAACCTGACAGGTTT
>JAUCGK010000523.1 GCA_030378085.1 Candidatus Parabeggiatoa sp. HSG14 | reverse complement strand
CCCCCCTAACCCCCCGTACACAGGGGGAAGTCCCAAAATAGAAAAAGCAAAGTGTCGAATGATGTTTGGTTCCACCCGTGTACGGGGGGTTAGGGGGGTGTCCCCAAAATCTGTTACAATCAGGAATAAACTATGAATTCAAAAATGAAACAAGGTTTTTTAGTCTTGAATGTCTATTTTGCTTTATTATATATCCTTCCCTTAGAAGTGAAAGCTTTTGCCTGTGAATTTGCTGAAGATAGTTACTGTTTTATCAGACAGTATAAAGTTGCAAACTCCACAGATGAAAAATATGAACGAGTTAACAGAGTTCATAATATCTTTGACAAAGTGTTATTAGTCGTTGATAAAAGTCCTATAGTCACTCAAAAAAATCCTCGTGGTGAACCAACATTGTTTGTTCTCAAAAAAGGACCTATTGATCCTGCCCCCTTTGCAATTGCTTTACCAAAAGATGGTAGTATTATTTTGTCTAAAACAGCGATAGATAAAGCCTATAATGATGGAATAGAACGAGGCGATATTCGTATTGCTTTTGTATTAGGACATGAATTAGCTCATTTATCAAAGAGCCAACTTTCTCATTTTCTCTTTTCTTTAAAAAAAGGGTTTAGGAAAGATATGTTTTCACCATTGAATCCTCACCCTTTATCGAAGAAATTTAAAGAACTGGTGAAACTTAGGAACGAAGAAAAAAGAGCAGATGAGCAGGGTTTTCTTTATGCAGCGATGGCAGGATATGCGGTAGATAAATTGCTAAAAGGTAAGATTTTCTTGATAGAATGGCAAAAACAAATTCAATCCCGTTTGAGTACTCATCCAACACCCATAGAACGCGAAAATTTTTTGATTAAACGCTTAAAAGGGTTATTGGATAAATTGCCCTATTTTCAATTTGGAGTTCGGTTAGCTCATTTTAACCAATGTGCTGAAAATGAAGCATTGATGTTTTTTAAAGTCTTCAAGAAGGACTTTTCCTCCCGCGAAGTGTTGAATAATGAAGGCTATTGTTACCTGCAACGCGCTAGAGAAGAATTGGGTGCAAATGCTTACTTTTATTGGTTGCCAACTGTTTTAGATGTTGCTACTCGAATAGAGACATTTTCTTTGCCTTTGCGTGCAGCACCCAGTGAAGAAGCGAAGGCATGGCTAGAAAAAGCACGAGATGTATTTCATAAAGCATCACAACGCGATCCATTTTATATTCCCGCACAAATAAACATGCTGGTTACTTTGTTTTATTTGAATGAAATGGCTAATGCCCAAAATATCATAGAAAATGCGCTTTATGTAGCAGAAAAACAATCATTAGCCTCAGAAATCCATAAACTTAAAGGCTTAAAAGCTCTCATTCAATATGAAATAACTAAAAATAACGTTTCACTAAAAGCGTTAGCCACTCAACAAAATGAACTTTCTATTTTGTATAACATTGCACGAATAGAAGAAAACAATGCCCTGTGGCAAAAACTCGCACAACATCAAACCGAATTGCCCAAACCTATTCGTGATGTTGTGTGTAAGAAAGTAGCTTGTTTACCGTTACAGGAGCTAAAAAAAATTCCCAAAAAATGGGTTGTATCTATTGATGTGGGAGAACGGATTAGGGATAATCACGTTCAAAAGATTCTTCAAAATTGGCATAAAGTGCCATCACCTTTGCAAACGCAACTAAATCTGCAAATTTATCAATATCGTAAAAATGATGAAGTCATAGAAGAAGTATTAGAAATGGATGGCTTTGTAGAAATGGTAGTCCTTAAACAGTCTCAAAAGCAGGCAGAGGATTTAAAGGATTATTGTGGATTGCCATTACAATCAAGGCAAGTGACGAATGGAGAATTGTTGTCTTGTGATAATTTATGGACAGCAAAAGTTATTGATGGAAAAGTGGCAGAAATTTGGATCAAAAACCAATAACTACAATCCTTGTAGTTAAGGAGTAAAACATGGCTGAATTACTTGAGCTTGATGAAGAAATTAGGGAAGACGAGGAACAACAAATGGGTTCGCTAAATCATGGTATAGTACAAGGGCAAATCATAGTTTTATTATCGGCAGATAAACGGTTTAGAGTTATTCCAGAATTAAGTTTAGATGTTAGCCAAATAGATTTAACACAATTTGATATTAAAGCCAAAAAAGAACTAATTCCAGATATCTGTGTTTATCCAAACACTATAAAACGTCAAAGGCGTGATGTGTTAAGAATGACGGAAATGCCATTATTAGCCATCGAAATAGTTTCTCCTTTGCAAGCAATTGAAGAGATTTTAGCCAAATTCGATGCCTATTTTGCCCTTGGCATAAAATCCTGTTGGTTAGTTGTACTTACCAATGAAGCAACCACCATTTATTCTGAGCCTGAACATTTTAAAACCTTTGGCACTAATGATGTTGAAATTATAGACGAAGTTATGGATATTCACCTACCAAATCGTGCAATTTTTGAGCTGTGAAGAAATTTCTGGTTTCAACACTGGCGCGTTGGAACCAGAAAATATTTAATTTTCTAACAACCATTTCCATAAGGGCTTAATTTTAATTATCTGTCCATCAATTTTTATTGATTCTTCCTGATCTTCCGTAACCAATATCGCTTCATTGAGTTTAAAATAGCGCATCCCTTCTTGTAATGCTTTTATTTCTCTTCTTTTAGTTTCAAAACCACTGATATCATAACTTATATTGATTAATTGTGGCTGGTTGAGCTGACAATAAAAATCAATTTCCTGATGCTGTTTAAAATAATAGACTTCGCGGGTTTGATGTCTCAAATGGAGAAAGGCGATATTTTCGTATAATTTGCTGTAATCGGCTGAAATTGAAGTATTGAATAGGGATTTAAAACCTGTATCAATTGCATATATTTTGCGGGGATGGCGTTGTTCTTCACGCACCGAATTTCTGAATATTGGTACAGTAAACAATGCATAAACTTCCTCAAGATATGTCAAGTAATTATACAGTGTATCTTTGCTGACTTTGTAGCCTAACAATTTATATAGTCGATAAAAATATCAACAATTGTTGACATGTTGTATTATATGTGTATAATATTGGCATGAAAGCTAAAGATGTCCTAAGAATCATGGGAATTACCCGAACCCATTTAAGTCGGTTGGTAA
>JAUCGK010000057.1 GCA_030378085.1 Candidatus Parabeggiatoa sp. HSG14 | reverse complement strand
GACTCATTGAGATGGGGGTTGCCACCGAAAATTTACGAGTAGCTGATCCAGAACCCAAACCACTTGCTGCTCAATTTCCCATACAATGTTATACTGATAATTTACAAGCAATAAACGGTGCTCACGTTGTTGTGTTGGCAGTTAAACCACAAGTATTACCGGAGGTTGCAAAATCCATCTCCACCACCATGGCAACATCAAAACCCTTAATTATTAGTATTGCTGCTGGCATACGCATGGAAGAATTGGTGCGTTGGTTAGATATTGAACAATCTTTACCGATTGTGCGTGTTATGCCTAACACACCCGCATTGGTACGAAGTGGTGCGTCGGTCCTCTTTTCTGGTCAACATGTCAATGATATTCAGCGTGAATTGGCAGAAAATATTTTACGGGCGGTAGGATTAACATTGTGGTTGGAAGATGAATTGCAGATGGATGCTGTCACTGCGCTGTCAGGCAGTGGCCCTGCCTATTTCTTTTTGATGATGGAGGTATTAGAAAAAGCCGGCATTGGTCTTGGCTTATCACAGGAAAATGCCCGTTTGCTCACATTGCAAACGGCCTTTGGTGCTGCCAAAATGGCCCTCGAAAGTCAGGAGGATGCAGCCACTTTGCGTGCACGTGTCACGTCGAAAGGGGGTACAACTGAGCAAGCCATCAATACTTTACAATCAGGTGGGCTGCAAGCTTTATTTGATCAAGCCCTACAAGCTGCCCAACAACGTGCTATCAGTTTAGCTAAACAATTTGGAGAACAGTAACGTGCTCAGTCCATTTATCACCGCTTTGGTCTTTTTAATTAATACGGTGTTTGGCATTTATATTTTGCTTATCATGCTGCGTTTTTTGCTGCAATGGATGCGGGTTGGTTTTCGTGGCGATCCCATTTTACGATTGCTTTTAAGGTTAACAAATCTGCCTTTGCAGTTTCTTTACAATTTTATACCAGGTTGGAATAATGTTGATTTTGCCGCCATTGTGTTGATGTTAACGTTAAAAATGTTGGAGTTAACTTTAATCGCTTGGTTATATGGACAATCCATTGGTATAATAGGACTATTTTTATTATCAATTGCTAATTTATTGTCTTTATTGATTTATATTTTTATATTTGCGATTATCATTCAAGTCATTTTAAGTTGGATTACACATCACGATAGTCATAATCCACTCAGTAATATTCTATACAATATAAATGAACCCATATTGCGTCTAGTACGACGCAAAGTTCCACCAGTGCAAGGCATTGATTTTTCACCGCTAGTAGTGATTATTGTTTTGCAGTTAGCTGATATTTTATTGGTAGGTGTGCTGCGACAATTGGCACCCTGATAGTTAATGGTTAATGAGTTTTTCTTGACTATCTATTACCCCATTAAATTGCAAAATCTTGCAACCTAATAGGTAAACGTTTTGCTCCCCATTGTCCTGCTTGGGGGGCAAATACCCCCGCACAAGTTGTACCACACCGGTTACATTTACCCTCTTCAGTCAAATTCCAATCACTTAAAATATACCAATCTCGTCCAATAAGGGTATTGCCACATTGATGACAATAAGTACTTGCTCCTTGTTGATTATGTACATTTCCTGTGTAGGCATAATGTACTCCATTTTTTAGAGCAATACTGCGTGCCATTTTTAAGGTAGAGGGTTGCGTGGGGGGAATATTTAACATTTTCCAGTCGGGATGAAAGGCCGTAAAATGCATGGGGACATCAGGACCAAGATTTTCCACAACCCATTGTGTCATTTCTTCAAGCTCTTTTTCCGAATCGTTTTCACCGGGGATAAGTAACGTTGTCAGTTCAAACCAAACGTTTGTCTCATGCTTGAGATAACGCAAAGTGTCTAACACCGGCTGCAAGTGTCCTCCTGTTAATTTGTAGTAGAAATTTTCGGTAAAAGCTTTTAAGTCTACATTGGCAGCATCCATATAGCTAAAAAATTTTGTGCGTGGTTCTTCACAAATATAGCCGGCTGTGACGGCTACCGATTTAATTTCAAGTTGACGGCATTCTTTGGCAACATCAATTGCATATTCGTGAAAAATCACCGGATCATTATAAGTATAGGCTACGCTGCTACAACCTAATTTTTGAGTAGCACGGGCGATGGTATTGGGTGCGGCTTGATCGGCAAGCGTATCCATTTCGCGGGACTTACTCATATCCCAGTTTTGACAAAATTTACAGGCAAGGTTGCAACCTGCTGTACCAAACGACAAAATGGGTGTCCCTGGTAGAAAATGATTAAGCGGTTTTTTTTCAATGGGATCAACACAAAAACCACTGGAACGTCCATAAGTCGTCAACACGATTTGATCATTTTGATTTGCTCGTACAAAGCATAAACCTTGTTGTCCTTTTTTCAGTTTACAGGCACGGGGACATAAATCACATTGAACACGCCCATCCTCTAATTGATGCCAATAACGAGTGGGAACTATCGTTTGTAAGACTGGTGCTTTCATATCAACCACCTATAATATGAAAGACTTGCTTAGGTTTTAAAAAACGGGCAAGTCTTGACTATATTTCTTTGGTATATTAGTTTTGGAGTATTACTAAACAGATTAAAATCGAAAAAAATTATTTATTGAGTATTCGCTATTCATTGTTTAGTAATATTAACAAAAAATGATGTAACAAGGGGGGAAAAATGATTAATCCAACAGTAAGAACACCTGCCGTTGCTGGTATGTTCTATCCAGCTGATGCATCCGAATTACGAACCTTAGTGAGAAATTTTTTAGATGAAACCAAGGTATCAGGTTCTGTTCCTAAAGCCATGATTGCACCTCATGCAGGTTACATTTATTCAGGTGCTGTAGCTGCCAGTGTTTATACACGACTGATAGCCGCACACAAGATAATTAAGCAAGTCGTATTACTTGGGCCCTCTCACAGAGTTTCATTTGAAGGATTAGCTGCTACCAGTATGCAAAGTTTTGCAACTCCTTTGGGAGAAATACCTATTGATAAGCCAGCAATTGATGAAGTTCTTACCTTGCCTCAAGTTTCAATGCTAGAACAAGCACATACTCAGGAACATAGTCTTGAAGTCCAATTGCCGTTTCTTCAAGAAGTGTTAGGAGATTTCAAACTTGTTCCTTTGGTTGTTGGAGATGCTACGCCTGAGCAAGTGGGAGGCGTTTTGGAAAAACTTTGGGGTGGCGTTGAAACATTAATTGTTATTAGTTCTGATTTAAGTCATTATCACGATTATGAGACGGCGCAAAAAATGGATAAACTCACTTCCCAGGCTATTGAAAATTTGCGCCCAGAAGATATTCATCATGAGCAAGCCTGTGGACGGCATCCTATCAATGGATTATTACATGTTGCACGGGCAAAAAACATGCAGGTACAAACAATAGATTTGCGTAATTCCGGTGATACTGCCGGATCAAAACATCAAGTAGTGGGGTATGGTGCTTATGTCTTTAACTAAGAAAGATATTAAAACATTATTGCAAGTGGCTAAAAAATCCATTCAATTGGGTTTGGAAACAGATAAGCCATTAGTAGTGGAAGTCACTGACTATGAGGAAGAATTACAGAAAGTAAAAGCAACCTTTGTCACGTTAGAAATTAACCAAAATTTACGTGGTTGTATGGGTACTATAACCGCATTTCGCCCATTGATTAGCGATGTGTCTTATCAAGCTTATAATGCAGCTTTTTACGATCCACGTTTTTCAAGGGTAGGAATTAATGAGTTTCCAATTTTGGATATTCATATTTCCATTTTAACTGAGCCGAAATCAATGTCTTTTGACTCTGAAGACGATTTAATACAACAATTGCGTCCGGGGGTAGATGGTTTAATCATTAGTGATCGTGGACATCGGGCAACATTTTTACCTTCTGTTTGGGAATCTTTAACCGATCCTCAAGATTTTCTTCATCATTTGAAAAAGAAAGCTGGTTTGCCATCAAAATATTGGTCTGATACTTTTGAGGCACAAAATTATACGACGGAATCCATCCACGCACCCTAAAATTCCATCTACAATTGTTTCTGAATGAATGGAGCTTTGTAATTTGGCTTTGAACTCCAAACAAATTATTGTTGCTATATACTCTAAACGTTCAAGTTTTCGGATTTAAGACCTGCCAGGTTTTAAAAACCTGGCAGGTATTGCTGACGTTTTTAGTATCTTTTCATAATCCGAAAACTTGAACGTTTGAAGTACAAATTTTTCGGTGATACGCTACAAAATGCCACTGCATATAGCGAGGAACTCAAATCATCGAAAAATTTACAGTAAGAATATTTCTGATTATAACGAATTTTGGGGACACCCCCCTAACCCCCCCGCACACAGGGGGAAGTCCTAAAATAGAAAAATTAAAGCAAAGTGTCGAATGATGTTTGGTTCCAGCCGTGTACGGGGGGTTAGGGGGGTCTGGTGTCCCCAAAATCTGTTACAATCAGGAATATTTTTCTAAACGTCTGTAATTAATCAAAGGAATAACATTATGAAAAAACACATCGCTATTACACTATTATTACTGTTCGCTTTTTGCGGTACGGGATATTCCTACAGTGGAGTAATAATCCAACAAGTACCTTCAATGCCTATGCCTGCTCAGTACAAAAAAACTGAGCAATATCAACAAGCACTTAAGGTTTGGGAAAATGTTTATGAAAAAGTATTGGCACGAAGTAGTAATGTCCAATTACCACTAATGCCTATGCCTACTCAATACCAAAAATTTGAAGATTATCAGCAAGCACTCAAGGTTTGGGAAAGGGTAGCCATTTCTCAAGGCAAAGATTCACATATTACCGAAGGTATTTTTATTTATATTCCACCAATGCCGATGCCTGGGCAATATAAAAAATTAGAGCTTTATCAAGAAGCTCTTCAAGTATGGGTTAGTGTTTCCAAAAATCTTGTCGCACGAAATTCCAATACTCCACTCCCACGGATGCCCATGCCAACTCAATACCAAAAATTAGAATATTATGAATATGCTTTACAAGCATGGGAAAAAATCTTTGAGTAGTTGTTTTGTATAGGAGAAAATAAAGAAAATGATAACTCGAAGAAATTTTATAAAATCTGGTATTTTAACACTTGCCAGTGGAATGAGTGCAGCAGGTTATGCTCGTTTTATTGAGCCAAAATGGTTAGAAGTCACTCACAAACAAGTCAATTTTTCGAGTAAATTTACTTCATCTTTTCGTTTATTACATCTCTCGGATTTTCAAACTTCAAAATGGTTACCATTTTCTTATATTGACAGAACGTTGAATCTTAGTTTATCGACTGATCTTTCTCATCTGGAAACAGCCATTGATTTGAGTCTCACTACACAACCTGATTTGATATGTCTAACGGGAGATTTTATTGGAACAAAAGTGCCTGATTTTGAAGAATATCGTAGAATTTTGCAGAAATTGTCAGATTTTGCGCCGACTTTCGCTTGTTTAGGCAATCACGATGGGGGATCATGGGCAATAAAACATAATGGTTATCCAGATACTTCAATGATGCATCGACTTTTGAAAGAAAGCGGCATTGTTTGTTTACAGAATGCTGTCCAACAAGTGACTATCCTAAAACAGTCTTTTTATATTGTTGGTTTGGGAGATTTGTGGGCAGAAGAATTTGAACCTGAAAAAGCTTTTTCTCAATTATCCCCTATTCCTAATAAGCCGGTGATAGTACTTTCTCATAACCCTGATTGTAAAAAACTTATTAAAGAGTATTCGTGGGATTTAATGTTATGTGGACATACGCATGGAGGACAATTTGTGATGCCCATTTTAGGAACAACCCCTTTCGCACCAGTGCGAGATCATCGTTTTGTGACGGGATTGCATACATGGCAAGAGCATCAAATTCATATTACGCGAGGCATTGGTAACGTAAAAGGGGTACGATTTAATTGTCGCCCTGAAATAAGTGTGTTGGAAATCCAATGAAAATTCAATAAAATCCTGATTGTGTAGAGACACACGGCTGTGTGTCTTTGGAAATCCAATGAAAATTCAATAAAATCCTGATTGTGTAGAGACACACGGCTGTGTGTCTCTACATTTAAATAACCCTCTCATTTCCTCCATCAATGGGTACTTGAGCACCGGTTGTTTTAGCAAAAAGCGGCCCTGCCATTGCACAAGCAAGTTCAGCCACATCTTTTGAAGTCACTTCTGTTTTTAAGATATTGTTGGTTTTGTATTCTTCTACCGTGATGCCATAATGTTTTGCCCTTTTTTCTAAAATTTCAGTTGTCCATAAAGCAGTATCAAAAACAGCATTAGGGTGAACCATATTGACTCGTATTCCTAAAGCACCTAATTCTAAAGCAGCTACACGCGCTAGTTGAGTTTGTCCCGCTTTGGCAACAGAATAAGCGGATGCACCGGGCCCTGGAGCGGCAACATTTTTAGAAGCAACCATAATAATTGCTGGCTCAATGCCCACCGCTAAATAAGGGGTACAAGCTTGCAATAATCGCTGATGACTTGTTAAATTAATGGCAATACTATCATCCCAAGTTTTGGGGTTCATATCTGCAATGGTTTCACTGGGCGGAAAAATACCCGCATTGCTAATCACAATATCAAGTCCACCAAAATGGCGAATCGCTATTTCCACTGAATTTTTGATGTTTTCATCAATAGTGACATCACACACCACGCCCAAAATTTCTTTTTTATCAAACAAGGTTGTCATTGCAGGATTTAAATCTAAAGCAATAACCGCAGCACCTTGAGCATGTAAAGCTTCTACACAGGCACGTCCAATACCACTGGCTGCACCGGTGACTAATGCAATTTTCCCTTGCAAAGCTAAAGAAGTGCTACTTTTACCCAGTTTAGCTTGTTCCAATTCCCAATATTCCATATCAAAAATATCGGATTCTGGTAATGCTTTCCAACCGCCAAGCATTTCTGCCACTTGAATTGCCTCAACAGTATGGTCTTTAATATCTGAAATAATGCCGGCTTCTTTGACACTGCGTCCAAAACTGATAATACCAACTTCTGGCCAAATCGCCCAACAAGGCGTTGGATTCAAACGAGTTAGTTGATCGTTAGTGTTGCGTTCAAAATACTTGCAATAGGCTTTCGTATAATTATCAATGTCTGCTTCCGGATTATTTCCAATAATCATGGGAATGGGTTTTGTGCGAATCACATGATCAGGTGTTAATGGCCCCCGAGTGGCGATAGAGGCAACATGAGACAAATGTGCAAAACTTGCTGACTTTGGATTAGTATCTAACTGACTAATCATTGGAAAACCTTTGGCTTCAGAAACACTTTTACGGATACGTGCGAGAGTTAGTAAATCTTCCTTTACCACCACATTGGAGGAAGGCACTATGTGAGTGTTTTTTGCTTGAAGATAGTTTTCCGCTTCAGAAACTAATTGAATCATCCGCTCATAACTGGTTTTGGCATCATCCGCAAAAGTAAAAACACCATGATTCATCAAAATCATGCCTTCCAATGCTGTCCAATCGATATCTTGCGTCATTTCATAAATTTTCTTGGCAAGAATAAATCCTGGCATCACATAAGGTACAATAAGTACACGATTTCCATAAATTTGGCGGATTCGTTCCTCCCCCGTTTTAGTATTGGTAATAGTAACCACTGCATCGGCATGAGTGTGATCGACATAAGTAAAAGGAATGATGGCATGTAAAATGGCTTCCACTGAAGGATTAGGCGCGTTTGGATTAGTCATCGCAGCACGTTGAACACGTACCATCTCCGAATCGCTCAATTGTGGTAGTTGCACCATCTTTTTTAAGATATCCAACTTGACAGGCGCAAACCCAGCAGATTCAATGGTTGCTAAATCCCAACCGCTGCCTTTAACATAAAGTAATTCCTCGTTTTCCCCAAATAGATTGGTTGTATTGCGTTTAACCGAAGTATTGCCACCACCATGTAAAACTAAAGCGGACTCTTGTCCTAATAATCTGGATGTATAGACACGTAAAGCTAAAGCATCCTTATATTGAGTGGCTTCATCATTATTCCATAAACTATTCACGTTTTATTCCTTTCTATTGTACTCGTCAGAGGTTAATTATTAGTGTCACTTAGTTGAACAGGTAAATTAAGGATAAATTTTGTCCCAACACTGACTTCACTTTCTGCATTAATTGTGCCTTGCAATTTTTGAGTAATGAGATTATAAACAATGTGCAATCCTAAGCCTGTGCCACCTTTAGCGCGTCGAGTGGTGAAAAACGGGTCAAAAATTTTGCTGAGATTATTAGCTGAAATACCACAACCGTTATCACTATATTCAATAATTAATCGCTCCATTTTACAATGTAAATCAAAATGGAGATGTCCTGCTTCGTCTTTTTGAAAGGCATGATTGAGGGAATTTATGATGAGGTTAGTGATAATTTGTGAAAATGCACCAGGGTAACTGGTTATTTCAAGTTTGTCATCACCATTGACGGTTACTTGATGTTGGGTTTTTTTCAGATAGGGTGTTAAATTGATCAACGTTTCTTCAATGTATTTCTTAATTATAAAAGTACGTTTTTCAAGATGCGTTTGATCAACGGCAACTTGTTTGAAGCTTTGTACCAATTCACCTGCACGCTCAAGATTGTTTAAAATAAGGCGGCTACTACGAAGAGCTGTGTCAAAATAGGTTTTTAAAGCAGAACCTTTTAACTGCTTATTGTTGTAAGCTTTAGCAGTTGTCTCAGTTCTAGCTGCTAAGGTAGAGGCAGCCGTGACACCAATACCAATGGGTGTATTGATTTCATGAGCAACCCCTGCGACTAAACCACCTAATGAGGCCATTTTTTCTGATTCTACTAATTGTTGTTGAGTGGCTCGCAGTTCCTGTAAGGTAGTTGCTAATTCATTGTTTTTAGATTCAATTTTTTTATTTAACCGCAATGCAACGTTTTTAGCTTCTCGTTCCTGAGCAAAGCGAATTTTATTGGCTTCAGCTTGTTTTCGCTCGGTGATGTCTTGAAAAATGGCAATGGCATAAGTAATGTGTCCATTTTCATCAAAGATAGGGGTTCCCCAATTTTCTATAGGAATAATTTTCTCGTCTTGGTGAATTTCTATATCATCAACGTTTGAGTTTTTGCCTTCCAATGCTTGAACAATAGGCAATTTTTCTGGAGGATACATTTGGTTTGTCCCAGCAAGGTAAGCTTGATAAACGTTAGAAAGTTGCTTGACAATTGCATCGGACATAATATCTTTGCCAAGTAATTGCTGTGCTGTTTTGTTGGAATAGTATAATTTGCCGTTAGCATCTCGCACACTAACTCCTAACGGTATTGCTTCGAGAAATTGTCGCAACCTTTTCTCATTTTCTACTGCAAGGCGCAGGGTTTCCATTTTGAGTTCTTTGACATGAATGTGCGTTTTGATTCTTGCCAATAGCTCATCTTTATAGACAGGTTTGGTCAGATAATCATTAGCCCCTGATTCTAATCCTATCACTAAATCAGCGATTTGCGTTTTAGCTGTCAACAATAAGATAGGAAGCTCATCTGCTTTCCAACGAGTACGTAATTTTTTTGTGACTTCATAACCATTCATACGAGGCATCATGATATCTAATAAAATGATATCGGGCATAAGGCCATTTTCTATAAAATCTAATGCTTCTACACCTGAGCAAGCTTCTATAATGGTGTAATTATTATAGAGTGACAAGTGGTTTACAAGTACTTGAAGATTAATGGGTTCATCATCAACTATTAAGATTTTGAATTTGCCTTGTGAAGTTGAATCATTAGAAAAACTTGTTAAGGTTTTTTTATTTTCTTTAGCATCAACTTCTGATAAGTGTTGATAATTCACGGATAATTCCGATGCTTGTTCCTGCGAAATCGGTAAAGTAAAGATAAATTGTGATCCAATATCAACCGTAGATTCCACCCAAATATCTCCATCATGTAATTGAACTAGCTGTTTAGTAACTGCTAAACCCAAACCGGTACCCCCATATTCTCTACCAGTAGAACCATCAGCTTGTTCAAAAGATTCAAAGATTTGTTCAAATTTATCCTCAGCAATGCCAATACCATTGTCTTTCACAGTAATAACTAATTGGGAGTTAGAAATAGATTCTGAAATTTGCTTTTCAGTTTCTACTGTATTTTCCTTATTTTCTACTACAGCAGAAATTTCCACGCAACCTGTTTCGGTAAATTTAATGGCATTGCCCACTAAGTTATGCAGAATTTGTTGTACCCGATTTTCGTCGGCAGAAACGGGCGGTAAATCAGGGGAAATCGCATTAACCAGTTGTAAATTTTTTTGACCTATCAATGATTGACTCAATATAATAACAACTTCAGCAATATCTCGCATATTGACCGATTTAATTTGTAATTCGATATTTTTGTGTTTTAGTTTAGAAAAATCCAAAATATCATTCACAAGATTGGAAAGTCGTCGTCCACTGGAAATAATCATGGCGAGATTTGAACAAGTTGGTTTAGAAAGTGAACCCGTTGCACCATCTATTAAAGATTCAGCAATACCGATGATACCATTTAGTGGCGTTCTTAATTCATGGGAGGTGTTGGCAAGAAAATCATCTTTAAGCTGATATAAATGATGCAAATCGGTTAATTGAGCATCTAATGTTTCAAAAGAATTTTTCAATTGTCTTATCATCAAATTAAACGATTTAGCAAGTTTTCCAAACTCATCTTTACTCTCAATATCTGCTTGACATTCGTAATTACCCATCGCTATTTCTTTGCTCAAGTATGAAAAAAGAGCGAGGGGGCGCAAAATATTTACATAAAGAATTAAGATAACAATTAAGATAACAGCAATGATAATGCCTATTGAAGTGTATATGTACAGATTTTTCAATTGCAAAATTTGATGTTTTTCTGCATTGAGATAGTGATCATAAGTTGTGGCAAAATTTTCAATCTTGCTCGCAATCAATTCTAACTGTTTTGGGTTAAGAGTATCTTGTTGTGAGATTTGTTGGATTAATGCGGTCAAATTCTGTTGGATATCTTGTAAGGAGGTTAGGAATTTTTTTTGTTTTTCTAATTCTAAACAGGTTTTAATCGCTGATAGCATCGAAAAAATATCTTGCTGTATTTTAGTGAAAAAAGCTTCTTTTTCTGGTGAATTAACTTGTGGGATTAATTTTCCATAAAGTAGTACATTGCTAGTTGTTAGCAATGTTTGTTCAGCTATCTGTTTTGCCACAATATTTTCCAATTGATGACTATTAAAAATTAATATTAATCCAAAAAACAGGCTGGCTATAGCCACCACTAAAAAGCCTAACTTTAATTTAAGTGACATACTGTTTTCCTTTGAATGTGATTTCAAATTTAATGTATGCTGGAGTCCAAACCTGAAGGTTTGGACTCCATTTTTCCTAATTTATCTGAAGAAAGAAATGCTTACGTTGTTCTGGTGTCAGTTGTTTGCGTGGTACAATCTCATAAGCATAATCCACTAATCCTTGAAGTGTTCTAAAAACTTTAAACTGCCATAAACGCATTGTATTATCTTCAGAAGCAGTAATGATATGTTCGCTGTTAGGACTGAATTGGGCATAAGTTACCTTATTCTTATGTCCCTCTAATACAGCGAGTTGTCCTCCAGTTGCTACGTCCCAAATCCGTGCTGTTTTATCGTCTGAAGCGGTTACTACGAATTGTCCATTCAGGCTAAAAGTTGCATAGCTGATTTCATCTTGATGTCCTTTTAACACCGCACGTTGTAGTCCGATATTAGCACTCCATAAACGAGCAGTTTTGTCTTTTGAGGCAGTAACGATGCGTACTTCGTCTGCTGGATTAAAAGCGGCATAAGTCACTTCAGCTTGATGCCCTTTGAGCGTATTGAATGATTTGGCAAGATTAACAACCCATAAGCGAGCCGTTTTATCTTTTGAGGTTGTGATGATGTGTTGTCCATGCTTATCAAATGTTGCATACTTTACATCGGCTTGATGTCCTTCTAATATGGCAATTTGTTCACCTGTATTGGCATTCCATAACCGAGCCGTTTTGTCTTTTGATGCGGTGAGGATAAGCTGTCCATTGGGACTAAATTGGGCAGTCCAAACGTCACTTTGATGACCTTTCAGTTGATGAACAAGTTGTTGATTATCAACTGTCCATACGCCTGCCGTTTTGTCTTTTGAAGCGGTAACAACACGCTGTCCATCAGAACTAAATTGAGCATGATAGACAAAACTGTTATGTCCTTTTAATTCAGCTATTGAGTTCCCTGTTTTAGTATCCCATACTCGCGCCGTTGTATCATAAGAAGCAGTGACAACGCGCTGTCCATCAGGGCTAAAGGCTGCATATTTGATTTCGTCTTGATGTCCTTCCAATACATTCAGTTGTTGCCCAGTATTGACTTCCCATAAGCGAGCAGTTTTATCCTTGGAAGCACTAATTATACTTTGTCCATCAGGGCTAAATCGGGCAGAGTTAATCTTATTGTTATGTCCTTTTAACACAACAGATTGGTTATCAACATCGGCTTTCCATAGACTAACCGTTTTATCCATTGAGGCTGCAACAATATGTTGCCCATCATGACTAAATTCTGCGTAAGTGACTTCATTTTCATGGTCTTGCAATAATGCCACTTGTTTACCCGTATTGGCTTCCCATAGACGCGCTGTTTTATCATTTGAAGCTGTTATGATATACTGCCCATTAGGACTGAATTTAGCATGGTTAACTGCTTTTTCATGGCCTTGCAATATAACCAGTTGTTGACCTGTTTCAACTTCCCACAACCTAGCCGTTTTATCTTGTGATGCAGTGATAACGCGCTTTCCATCAGGACTAAATTGGGTACGATAAACAAAACCTTCATGGCCATTTAATTCAGTCAATAATTGACCCGTATTCGCATCCCAAAGACGTGCCGTTTTATCATAAGACGCAGTGACAACACGCTGTCCATCAGGGCTGAATTGTGCATGATAAACAAAGCTTTTATGGCCATTCAATATGGCATAAGCTTGACCTGTTTTAGTATTCCAAAGACGTGCTGTTTTATCCCAAGAAGCAGTGACCATACGTTGTCCGTCTGGACTAAACGTTGCATATCCCACGGTACTTCTATGACCTTTCAACATCGCCAATTGTTTTCCAGTATCGACTGCCCATAAGCGAGCTGTTTTATCTCCCGATGCAGTGATGATTTGATTTCCATCAGGACTGAATTGGACATGATAGACAACACGATCATGTCCTTTTAACTCAACCAATTGTTGACCTGTTTTTGCATTCCAAAGACGGGCAGTGTTATCTTTGGAAGCAGTAGCAACACGCTTTCCATCAGGACTGAATGTGGCAAAAAGCACTTCATCATTATGACCTATAAAATCAACCTGTTGTTCTCCAGTCTCTACATGCCAAAGATGAGCCGTCTTATCATCAGAAGCACTCACAACCAGTTGTCCATTGGGATTAAAAGCGGCATGATTCACGCCCTGTTTATGTCCTGTTAATATGAGATGAGGACGATGTTGAAGAACAGCACCATATAGGGCAACTCTCGCTTCAGAAACAAAAGGTCTTTTAGAGCCTTGTGTTGGTAAGGCTTCTAAAGCTAACAAAATACCATTTGTGGTATTGCCCTTTTCTGTTTCTTGCCAAGATAAATCGGACAAAAACAAAGATTGGGAACGTAATGCCTGTTTTTTCTGAAGGTTAGTAGAAATAGCAAAGCCCAATGCGAGTACTGTTAAAAGCATACTGGCGATAATTCCTATTCTAATTGATTTTTTCCGCGATTCGTTTGAGGCAGCTAACAGTTGGCGTTGTTCTTCTTCTTTATGTTTTATCGCAGTATAAGCAACTTCACTTTTAGTCAATAACTGTTGTTCAGTTTCATTCAAATCTGTTAGCCAATGGCGAATATTGCTGACTTGTTTTTCATTTAAAAAAGCCTCTGAATTTTTCCACTCAGCTATTCCACGTTCTAGAGTTTCACGCGCTTTTTGACGTTCCATTTCGCGTTCATCAAACCAACTTCGCACTTTTTCCACCATAAAATCATGCGACAATGAGTAGTTGGGTTTACGGAGTTCTATAACACGGCGTTCTAATAATTTCTCTAGAAATTGAAAAATTTCCGTTTCGTTCACATCAGGCAAGGCTCGATGCAAATTTTCCAAAGAGACAAATTTACGAGTCCCCATCGTTTCAATCATGGCTTTTAGCATGGAACGCACGATGGCTGTTTTTTCTGGATCGTGGGCAATATCTTCTATTGTTTTATCCAAATAAGTGTGCAAAATTGCTTGTGCGCCGCCTAACTCGTCATAAAGTTTTTTATTGATGACAACCATGCTTTTTTGTTTCAATTGCCGGTGAGCGGCTTCATACAATTGATTGCACACAATTTGTAAATGGGGTGGGTTGATGCCAGTGTGTTCAGTGGTTTGTGCGGCTAAACCTGCCAACAAAACATCGTCAACAAATTCTTCGTCATAACCCATTTTGACTTCCAAATTTTCCAAGGGTTTGATGATAGCTTCACGCGCTTCTATTTTGCTTAAAGACTGCAAATTAAGACGGGCAGACTCATTTAAAAATGTGGGAATGACTGTTTCCATCTCTGCCAGCATTTGTCCAAAAAAGTCTTGCCGCAAGACAAAAACAAAATTCATTTCTTGAGTACTTAAATTGCTATCCATGCAATGTTTTAAAGCTTCAATAAACGAATGGCGTTTTTCAGGTAAAACATTGACTAGAAAACGTTCAAATTGATCGAAAATAACCACGAGATGGCTATCTTGTTTTTCTTTGATCAGTTGAAGTAATTGAAGTAATGAGGCATTTTGAGAAATTTCCCCTAACCCTTTTTTATTGGGAGCATCTGTTCCCTTTTCGAGGGGAGGCACTTCATTGGTGGCTAAATACTGTTGTGACAAATAATCACGGAGCTGTTGCAGCGGATCGGAATATTCCCGAAAAGATATGTAGGTATAACCATTTTCTGCTAAACGGGGAATTAAACCGGCATTAACCAATGAACTCTTGCCAGAGCCAGACGCACCATTAATAATCAACGTTTTATAGCGTGGTACTTTACCCGCTAAGTCTTCAATGATTGCTGAACGTCCATAAAAAATATCCCTATCAGAGATATCGTAAGCTGCTAAAAATTTATAGGGAGATGTGGTGAGTTTTTTTACAGCTTGCTGGATAATATTTTGGATAACTGTTTTATTGCCGGCAACGATATCACCTCCCGCTTGCAGGGAGACATTGCCAGTTACATCACCGATTGAAATACCGGCTTGGGTTTCTTCAGAACTCATTTAATTCTCCATTAGTGAAATAATGTAGTACAACGGATTTACGGAATAAATGGATTGATAAATCATTTTGAAATATGAATAGCTACCAATGAAATCGGTGGAATTTAGAAGCATCTTGCGTAACATCAGTTAATTAAACAAAAATGGTTTGACAGATGAAATCATTCGAGCTAACTCGTTTCTATTGTGTTTAATAAGATCATGCCCCCATATTTTGTCTGTTTCATTGACACAATCTTGTGCAAGTGCTTTTCCAATATCTTCAAAAGTATTGATGTTTGCGATATTCTTTTTTAGATTTTCTGGCTCTGATTGTGTGCCAAGAACAAATACTCTTTCTTTCAGATCATCTGGAATCTGTTTTTTTGCATAAGTTAAGCGACGATCTACTTTCAAATCGAAATCAACAAGCAAAAGCATCATTCTATTTTTATATTTGTACATTTCAGGAACATGATTATCTTTGAAAGAGTTCAGAACTTTTATCCAACCTCCAGAAGGCGGTAGAGTTTGAATAGCACGATCATTAAGATTCGGAGCAAGAAGAAATCCGTTTGCAATTTGGCGATTAGCATCATCTTCAGGTAGCACCCAAATGTGTTGATTGTATTTATTGACGCTCATAGTTCTATATCGCCACTAATCAATGTGTCTACGATATCTCCTTTCAAATTTATCTCATCAAGCAATCTTACCAAAGTTGGCTCTAAGTGATTTTTTCGGTAAAGTACTAAGGTATTTTCATTTGAAAATTTTCTAATTGCTTCAGAATTATGGGAGGTCACTAAAATTTGGCCACCCGTTTCAAATGCGCGTCGGAGTGACATGACAAAATGCCCAACTTCTGACAGAGAAAGAAAACTATCCGGTTCGTCCCAAAAGCAAAAAAGTGGTCCATAAGATTTATTGGCAGCCAATACAACAGCACAAAGAAAAAAGCATTTTTCACCATCCGATAAATCTTTAAAGTAAACATACAAATTTGCTTGATTTGCTTGAAATTGGACCCTCATATTTTTGAAATCTTTGCCGATAAGCTCGTTTTGAAAACCCTGGATATCTGACATAATTTCGCGGAGATATTTATCAATCTGCATGTAAGCTGCTGGATCGCGACCTAGTAATCCGGACAACCATTCTCCAAAGTTTGTACCATCTCGCTTTGGCTTTAAAGTTTCGCCGTTGGATTCTCCAGTCATCAAACTTGGGATCGGAGTCAAAATGATCATACGAGCAAGCCACGTCTTAAAAATATGAAGTGGATCAGTCGTTGAGCGTTCCTGAATAACTGGAAGAGCAACGAGATGCCAATCTACCATAAACTTAGCTTCGTGCAGCGTTACCGAAGCACCTTGTCTAGAATAGATTGGACTACCAGAAACTATCAATTGCTCTTCAAGAATTTTAAGCTCTTCAAAATTTTGGGGCAATTCTAAGGCGAGGGTATATTGATATAATTTCTCGTTAATCAATACTTCGATTTCAAACCGAATGGGAACATCAGACCTTCCGCGTGCAAAATCCTGAGTCTGGACTAAGTGTCCAACTCGGTTTATTCCACGCCCAATGCGCTGAAGTACTTCTAATGCAATACCTACAGTTGATTTACCCGCACCATTTTTTCCAATCAACAGCGCAGATGGCATATTTTTAAACTGTAATTCAAAGTTTTCCAAGCATCTGAAATTGTGTATATATAGTCTTTGTAGCATAACCATTTCTCTTTATATTGATATCACCTCCCGCTTGCAGGGATATATCGCCAGTTACATCACCGATTGAAATACCGGCTTGGGTTTCTTCAGAACTCATTTAATTCTCCATTAGTGAAATATAATACAACGGATTCAAAAAAAATCTTGAAACTTGAAATGCTTTTCTCGATCATCTTCCCTTAATTAAAGGGATCATGGGAGGTTATATTTCATACAAAAGGGAAACGCTATAAACACTTATTATACACCAGTTGAAATGATAAGAATTATAGCGAAGCTTTATCCACTCTGTACAATATTTTGAGTCGCAATTTTTCCTATCCTTTTCAATTGATAAGTGCGAATTTCCTTGTACAAAAAATGAGTCCGTTTGACACGAAGATGTGTTAATGACGTGATAAATGCTTGTTTTGCATTTTCTAAGTATTTTGAAGTAAGACTACAGCCAATACCTCCTTCATCTCCCATATAGTGTACTTGACCAATATGTATAATTTGTGTGGGTTTAATTTTAATGTTATGAGATTCTTTTAAAGAACGAGAAATGTTACTGGTGAGATAGACAGGAATAGGTAATGCAGTTTCCATCTTTTCCATCAGTTTTGCCACTTCAGAACGATTGTCAATCATAATTTTTCCTCACTGATTTAAAAATAATAGTTTTTAATGCTGTCAAACTTTAATCCTCAACACTTTGAGAAATCCAGATTTTTTTAAATCGGATTTTTGTCATCAAAACAAAAAAAAGCCCGTCAGAAACGGGCTTTTATTCTAGTTTCCAAACTTTGTTTGGGAATTGGGGGATATCATGTTGCTTTAGGCATTCCCACACATCGTTATACACAAATATTTAAGTATTTAAAATATAAAGTATATTTAGAAACCCACCACACTTTAAAAATGGTGGGTTGAACGTTCCGTTACTTCGTTGCGTAACTCTACCTACCCCCTACATTTTGACTTATGTATAACGATGAGACGAGGACGTTGGGAACGAGAAAAACATTTATCTCTTATAAAATGACATGTACAACGAAACCTTGTAGTACTAAGAAGAGCAAGGTTAACCCAACACCAATGAGGATAAATCCAAGGACTTTTGAATAGCGAGCCATTCTCCAAGAAGGTGCGCCAACCAGATATTTTTCCAATGTGCCTTCTTCGACTAAACGCTTATATTCAATCTCCCTTTCTTCTTTAAATTCACTTAAGGGCATTCTACCTGTGAACATAATTGTGTCTTGCGGCAATTTATCAGGTCTGAAATGGCAGTTAAAGAAGTGAACGGTAAATAAGAACACCGCTGCTAAAAAGGCTTCTTCTCCATGAACAATTGTTGCTACATTGAAAACCCAACCTGGTAAGAACATTGCAAAAATGTTCGGTATCCATAACATGAGACCAGATATACCAATGATGAACATGCCCCAGAAAGGTGCCCAATAATCAAATTTCTCCCAGTAAGCCCAGTGGTCAAATACTGGGCGCGGGCCTTTTCCAAAGAACCATTTCATCATGGCAAAGAAATCCCACATATCCTGAAAATTAGGTATCAAGGAATAGGGTCCAAACCATCTGAATTTACCACGTAATACAAAAAATATTTTATAAAATGCGGCTGCAAGGTGTCCAAAGAATATTACGGCAAAAGTGACGGCTGCAACGCGATGGATAATCGCAGCAATTTTTGCCCCACCAAGCATCTTCATAACGAAAGGTGCCCAGAAGCTGTCAGAGTATAATACCGCTGTGCCTGTTAACACAAGAACCATCACTGCAATCGCCAGAACCAAATGTGCCAAACGCCAAGACCAAGTAAATCGCTCAACATATTGGCATTCTTCTTCAGCGGGTTCTCCATTTTCACCTAAGCGTACATGTACATGACCCGTTTGACGTTCTCGATATTCCCGATAGAACCAAAGTGCAGAATGTGTCCAAAATACTAGGAAAACACCAGCTAACAGTGCAATCATAAACTTAGACACAATCCATATTTGTGGAAAGCGTTCAAAATCATGGGAATTGCCATGAGGCTCGAATGTTACAAATCCAGCAGTCGCATGTTCATGACAAGTTTGACAGGTTTCAAGCCGATTATCTTTGTGAACCATCGACTTAACATCGTCCACTTTTTGAGTGTCATGGTATTTATGACAATCAAAACATTTTGCAGTATGCGTATACCCAAGATTCGTGACTTGACCATGATAGGTTTCATGATAGCTTTCGTATTCCTCTTCATGGCAACCACCACAGCTTTCGGTAATCGCAAGTTTAACAGGGTCTTCTTCCGGTGAAGCAATCTTATGTGCACCATGACAATCACTACAAACCGCAGCTTCTCGTTTTCCATATCGTTTGACAGCAGCACCATGTGTTGATTGATTATATTCTTTCAACTGATCTTCGTGGCATTGACCACAAGTTCTTGGTGTGCTTAAACGGTAAGTCTGTGCGTTGGGATCATCCATAGGAAAAACATTATGCTTTCCATGACATTCCCAACAATTTGCATTCATCCGACTGGGATCATCTTCTCTCTTTTGACCATGAACGGATGCCAAATAATGCGTTGCTTTTTGTACCGCTTTTTGTACAGGGTTATCAGCATCGGCTTTTCTAAGCTGTTTTTGTGCTTGCTCTTTGTGACACTCTATACAATCCACTGAACGTTTAACCTCAAGTTTATGAGGCATTTGTTCAATATCTTTATGGCAAGCTACGCAGCGTTCTTCACCGTGTACGGTAGCATTAAAAATATCGGAATCAACATGTAAAGGACGTTTACGGCTTTCACCGGTTTTCCCTGTTGGCACTGCAAAACCTTCAACCCCATGACATTCTATGCATTCCGAATTTTTTGTATCTTCGGTTACAAGCATAGGTTCAATTGGTGCTGCTTCAGTGCTAGATTTTACCCCAATAATTTTTGCCCACCACGGCGTGTCTTCGGCTTGAATTGCTGTGTTATAAAAACAAAAAAATCCTGCCAGTAACAGTAAAGGGATTTTTCCCAAAATAATGCGGGGAAGTTTCATTAACTTAATCCTACATTCTTTATTGAGTTGTAAATTCCTTCTAAATTTCCCATAAATAGGGGAAACTAAAAGGAATGATGGTATTTAAGGAGGGATACTTTTCAGAGAAATAGAATCACCGATTTTAAGTTTCAAAAACTCAGTTTCTTGTTGAAACGATTTATCTAAAAAACGATAAGGAATAAGGAATTAATAATTTGCAAAATTTTGGTGCTAAACCTGACAGATTTTTAAAACCTGTCAGGTTTCAACTTTCGTATTTTATTGAATCCTCATTCCTAAGTGCAGGAAAGCAAAAGTTTACAGACCACTATTTGCAAAAAACTCCAACATGAATTCCTCACTTCATTACTTCATTAGAAATGGAGGTTAGGATTTAGTAGTGATCTAAAATATTGGAACGATCCTGCAATAGAGATTTGTTGATATACTCTGAACGTTTTTCGGATTTTAATACCTGCCAGGTTTTCAAAACCTGGCAGGTCTGGTGAACGTTTTTAGTATATTCTCAAGTAATCCGAAAACTTAAAACGTTTGCAATATAAATTCTTAAATCTTATTTAGGAAGATAACGTTTTTTAAACTGTTCCCGTTGAGTGGCATGATGAGCCTTCATTTCTTCGCTCATTTTGCCCAAGAACCATTTATGCTCGTCCCGATTAAGAATTTCGTCTAGCAACTGACGTACTTTTTCAGCACCGGCTTTGAGTTCAGGCTTGTCGCTTTTTTGGCCTTTCTCAATTAATGCTTTCACTTGAGGAACCATCTCTGTATAGAAACGGCGAGAAACTTCAGCCATACCATGCCACTGAGTATAATCTGGTGCTTGCATAGACGCACCTTGACGCGCCCGACGACCTTCATGATGCCAGAGATAGAACCAAGTCCATTCAATGGCCTCATCAAATGGCATTTCTGTTAACAATCCGCCTTCTTTCAGTGCTTTCATGAGTTCAACACCAGGTTGTGCAAATTTACCGTTATACAGATTCACAACCGCATCGAATTGCTCATAGAAATTGTTTACCATGTTGGCACTGTGACAAGATTTACAGACACCTTTCATATCTTTACGCCGTAATAACCAAGGTTTTGCTTCTTCGTCCTCAAAAGAATCTACTTTTTCTGAGACAGGTAACCGTAAATTCCAACTAATACGCTCACCCGTATTATGTGTAATGGAAAATTCAGTGGTAGCAGACATGTGGCAAGTAGCACAAGTGGGTGCTGCGTCATAATCTTCACCGGCTACCCACTTAGCAGAATCAAGATTCATTTTGTCTTGATTGGCATAGAAATTAATGCCGTGTTTAGATTGGTCATAAATTTCCTTTTGTGGATGATTAGGCCCTAAATGGCAACTACCACAACTTTCTGGACGACGTGCTTGCCCTAAAGAAAATTCGTGACGTTGGTGACAGGCAGTACAAGCACCTTTGGAACCATCTGGATTAATACGACCAATGCCGGTATTTGGCCAGGTTGTTGGATCAAGATCACCGTTTGGAAGCACTTTGACTTTAGAACCGTGGCACTGCCAACAGCCACTGACAGTCATGGGTGATTGATTATTGAAAGTCATCGCACCTTCAACCATTTCAGCCAGAAAATGGTCGTCTGATCCTTCAATTGATGCGGCTCCGTTTGAATGCTTACTTTCTGAAAATTGCTTGACTTCTTCAGTATGACAGTTGGCACAGTCCTTAGGTGATACGATCACGGAAATCATAAAATCCTTATGGCGAATAGCATCGGCATCTGCTGCGTCTGCCTTATGACATTCATAACAACCAACGTTAGCACCAAAATGTTTTGAACGTCCCCATTGCTGATAAAGACTAGGATTTTCCTTCTTGTGGCAAGATGCACAAGTAGCACTTTCCTTACTCATGTTGTTAAAAGGCTTTATCACCTTTGACTTACTGACCGCGAGTGAAGCTTGGCTCCCAAGAGTCATAAGCATAGCAACCACAAAAAGTGCGGCCAACTTCTTACTCAACCTCGCAAACCCTGTAGAGTATGTATTAACAATCAATTGTTTCATTTAGTTTTATCCTCAAAAGTGAGAAATATTACCTCGACTTAATGTATTGTTGTTCTTTAAAACAATATGCCAGACCCTTTTTATTCTATAAGCTTTTTAGAAAATAGGAGTCCAAACTTTAAGTTTGGCTAATCCAAGATAAATCTTGGACTCCAGCTCAAAAAATTATTTAACAATTGTGATCATTAAAGAATTTTTATGGCTTATTAAACTCATAATCCATTATTAAAAAAAAGCGTCCGAGCTATTGTTAAAAAGGGAAAATGAAGATTTTTGACCAAACTTGCCTTTAAAAAATTAAAGATAAAATTGAAGTTTGACAGGATTATGTCCTATCTCATGGAAAAGCAAATATTTTGGATGAGGT
>JAUCGK010000373.1 GCA_030378085.1 Candidatus Parabeggiatoa sp. HSG14 | reverse complement strand
AAGAAAATCTATTTTATTCATTATCAGACATACTCTGAATAGCTGCACTTTAAAGGAAATGGGGAGTTTCCCACTTTAGTAAATGCTAACGGTAGAGGAATTTAGTATTCAACATCTACTTAACCATAATATAAATGCGAATTAAGGGTTGAGTAAGTCATTGAAAAATAGCGTGATTAAAATTGATGATTTGATATATCTTTCTCAGTTGATTTTCTAACACACTGTTATTATTTAGATACAAAAATTTTAACTCTGAATTCACATATACTGTAAAATATAAAATTTAGAGATAGTATAATGATTTCTGTTTAATAACTAATTGAGGCATGGTTCAATTCAGGGTAACACTACAAATGTAGTGATGTTTTCGTCCAAACCTAAAGGTTGACTCCGTGTTACCTTTTTATCGCCGTTTTTGAACCATGTCTTAATTAAATAAGGTAACCAATTATAACCAATTGAAATATATAAAAATATTTATAAATTAACTGTTTATAGTAAAGCCAGTTTTAAATAGGCTGTTAGCTGTGAATAATGAAATCAATCAGTTTTTATAGGTGGCAACTTGAGTTAAATATGGGTTCTTATGATATTATAACTGCTTGTTTTTTAATAAAGTCACCAGATTGGTTTCGATGACTTCAAAAACCGTATTTTTTAATTGGCAAAAGTATTATTAAAAATCATTATTTTTTTAAAAAACTTATCTATTAGACAAAAATTATTAACATTATTTACAATATTCATTATTCATTATCTAATTATATTAATTTATGTTAAATTCAACGAAGGAAAATACACCATCAGGTGAAAATTGGGAACGTGATGTTTTAAACCGTTTAGCCTTTGCCTCTCTCAATGAACAACGACGTGCGCGTAAATGGCGCGTTTTCTTTTTACTGTTATTATTTATTTATTTATTAGTTCTTTATGTGAAATTTGTCGAGCCAAGTTGGTTTCATTTTTTTGATGAAGATGATAATACCTTTCGTAATCATCAACATACCGCGCTTATTGACGTAAATGGGATCATTGCGGCAGATACCGAAGCCAGTGCTGATAAAGTGGTAACAGGTCTCCGTCGTGCATTTAAAGATAAGGAAACGGCTGGTGTAATTGTTCGTATCAATAGTCCAGGGGGTAGCCCAGTACAAGCGGGCTATATCAATGATGAAATCAAGCGGTTACGGGATAAGTACCCTGATATTCCTTTGTATGCTGTTGTCACCGATTTATGTGCATCAGGCGGCTACTATATTGCGGTTGCAGCTGATGAAATTTATGCAGATAAAGCAAGTGTCATCGGTTCAATAGGAGTATTAATGAATGGCTTTGGTTTTGTTGATGCTCTTGAAAAATTAGGTATAGAACGCCGATTGCTCACTGCGGGGGAACATAAGGGATTTTTAGATCCATTTTCCCCCATGAAATCGGAAGATGTGACTCACATTAAAGATGTGTTAAAAGAAATTCACGTGCAATTTATTAATCAAGTGAAACTTGGTCGTTCCCAAAGTTTGAAAGCGAAAGGGAAATTAGCACTTTTAGATAATCCAATCCTTTATTCTGGATTGGTGTGGACTGGGGAACAAGCGTTGGCACTTGGTTTAGTGGATGGTTTGGGTAGTAGTGGTTATGTCGCTCGTAAAATCATATCGGCTCCAAAAATTAAGGATTTTACACCAAAGCCAAATTACTTAGATCGTTTTACCCAACACTTAGGAGCTACAATAACAAATACACTGTCTCAGCCACTTAAATTTAATTATTAATTAGTTATTAATAATGTTTTCATCATTTGCCTTTAATGTTTGTCCATTAATGAGATGGCTATCGGGACCCATAAGGTAAAGATATAAAGGCATAATTGTTTCAGGTAATGGTAGCGTTTTGGGATCAATAGCAGGATAGGCAGTTGTCCGCATCGAAGTTCGCACTTTCCCTGGGTTGATGCTATTTACTCGAAGAGCAGTATTAGTCTCAAGTTCATCGGCTAAAATTTGCATCATACCAGAAGTGGCAAATTTAGAAACCGCATAAGCTCCCCAATAAGCTTTGCCTAAAAGCCCAACATCATCCGATGTAAAGATAATAGAGGCATCTGAGGCATTTTTCATTAGTGGAATTAATGCTTTCGTCAGCAAAAATGGTGCATTGAGATTAATTTGTAAAACTTGATACCACAGCTTGATATCATAATGCTCTAATGGAGTGAGTGTCCCCAAAATGGCTGCATTATGTAATAAACCATCAAGCCGTTTAAATTCAGTTTTTAAGGTGTTGGCAAGGTTTTCATAATCAGATGGATTGGCCCCTTCAAGGTTCATTGGATAAATCGCAGGTTTTTGATATCCCGCTTGTTCAATTTCATCATATACGGCTTCTAATTTGCTAATGGTGCGTCCTAGTAAAATGACAGTTGCACCATAAGCAGCAAAACTTAAAGCAGCCGCACGGCCAATACCAAAACCTGCACCTGTAACAAGAATAACACGGTCTGCAAGTAGTGTAGGAGGGGGAGTATAATCAAACATGTCAAAAGAAATTTTCTAATTGTGAATTGTGATCACACCTAAAATTTTTGTGCATAAAAACTTTAAAACTTTAAAAGTGCAATTTGGGAATTTATAAAAATAAAATCTAAATATTGTATGTTGTAGAAGTTTAACGTTAAATTAGATTTTTGATTAGTGGCAACATAAATGTTGCAGCAATTTAAATTTTTGACTTTTTTATTCAAAAAATTACTGAAATTCTGATACACTTTTTTAATCTTATCATAACTTATAAATTTTCGTGGGTTTTTCATTTAAAGAATTTTGTGAGACTCAACATATACAAGTTTTTAAAAGATTGATGATTATTAAGCGAGAGACACAATGCTTGCGTCTCTACCAAATTCCATAAATACGTAGAAACGCGATGTTCGTGTCTCCGATGCTCGCATCTCACTCTTGGATTTCATTGTCACAATAAAAACTTGATAGTCGAGTGAGACAAACTTGAACCTCTCTCAAAAATCTGAATTTTTAAAGTGATTTCAGTGATTTCTTTAAAAATGAAAAATATTTTAAATAACAATAAATTACGAATTTAGGCAAAAATTGTTCCGTTCCCTATTGTCTATA